>NZ_JAJNSA010000058.1:0-15228 GCF_027497875.1 Streptococcus sp. SM3
AAAAAGGCTTGACGAGTGGTCAAGCCTTTTTTCTTAATGTAATGGTCAAAACAAACCAATCTGCCTCCGTTGCCAATTGCAAGTCGCCCCCCAAGATCTCTACAAAATTTTGAATGATGTAGAGCCCTAAACCAGAAGACTCTTCTGTATCCGATAAATTTTCTGAGTAGAAGCGACTAGCCAATTGGTCTAAGTGCTGAATCGGTTGTTGCACAATATTGCGCAGCTCGATCCGAATCGTGTCCGCATCCGAGGTCAAGGTCAAGCGCGCCTGCTCCTTTCCATGCTTGAGGACATTGCTGAGCATATTTTGCAAGAGGCGCTCCCAAAGCTCCGGATCGGTCGCATAATGAAGATGCTCTTCTAGCTCTACCTCTAAGGCAATCCCCGCCTCAGACAAGCTATCATAATACTGGAACAACTGCTGGGTCAGGACTTGGCTGAGATCGACGTCTGAAATCCGAGGCTGAATAGCTCCCTCCATCAAGCGTCTGTATTCCAAGAGAGATTCCAGGCGTTTTGAGACGACTTGAAGATTGGAAGCAATTTTCTTCAGCTTTTCTTCTTCCTGCGTCCCACCCTTGATGATTTGTTGGGTATAGCCCGATGCAATGGTCAAAGGCGTTCGAATATCATGAGCAATATTACTGATGGCCATATCCAAGGTCTTTTTCTCTTGAAAGGCAATCCGATTGGTCCGCTCGATCTGGTCAAAGAGATCACTGACCTGCTTAGTCAAGGCGACCAATTCTTTTTTTGAGACCTGAGAGATCAGCCGTACCCCACTCCCGCTTTGAAGCTTCTGTTGAATCTGCTCCTGCAAATCTTTAAGAGCAGAAAGCAAGCGAGCATAGCCTAAGCCCAAGAAAAGGACAAGGACGACAAGAATTAGAACTACAACCCACATTACTTGTCTCCTTTCAAGCGAACACCCAAGCCCCAGACCGTTTCAATATAGTCCTCATCCGGATCGAGCTGGGCAATTTTCTTTCGGAGATTGCTCAATTGGGCATTGAGGGTATTGTCTCCAGGCAGATAGACTTCTTCCCAGACCGCTTCATACAATTCTTCTTTGGTAAAAATCTTCTTTGGATGCGCCAGCAAGGTCTCAAAAATTTGAAATT
This sequence comes from Streptococcus sp. SM3, assembly GCF_027497875.1. Next base: position 1,125 of record NZ_JAJNSA010000058.1, read on the forward strand.
CTTTTTTGCCCAAGCGAAGCGTCTGTTCGCCGGACTCCAGTTCAAAGGTTTCTGGATTTAAGACCAAATTCTTAAAGGATAGCTTTTGCGACGCTTGAGGTTCCTGTGCTACCGTTGGTTGATTTCGCAACTGCACCGTCACCCGAGCGGCCACTTCGTCCAGATTAAAGGGCTTGACAATATAATCATTGGCACCTGCAAGGAGATACTGGCTAATGAGGTGTTTGTCTCCCAGAGCCGTCATCATGATGACTGGCACCTGACTCTGCAAACGGATCTCCTCAAGGACCTGATCCCCATTCTTCCCTGGAAGCATGATATCCAGAAGGACCAAATCAACAGCTTCTTGCTGGAAGAGTCGCAGCCCTTCTGTACCTGAAAAAGCCTGAAGGACCTCATGGTCTTCACTTAAGAGACTGTATAAAATTTCTTGGATATCATTATTATCCTCGATTAATAAAATCCGTGCCACTTGCCTCACTCCTTTTTTCTTTTCTTGCGAAATCAGTTCTATTCCCCTAGCCTATCAAATAAAGGGACCTTCGTCAATGAAAATCTGATAAAATTCTATTGTCCCCAGGTAGATCTGCATGTTAGGTCATCACAAGATGAACTTGACGATCCTTTCTTTCAAAGGGTATAATAGGACCAATGACACAATAGGGAGACTCATCTATGAAAAATAATGCTAAAACTAAAATCAGTCTTGTATCCATCCTTGTCATCCTGGGCGTTGCTGCAAGAATGATGCGAGTCATCCACCGCCAGCAAATCAGGGAGCAAAACAGACAAACCATTCAAACGACTAAAAAGGTTGCAGAGTTTCAGAAAACACTAGACGAGGAAGAAACGAAGAAACGCAACGAAACCTTCAACAAGATTTATAATGAATCCCTTGTTCGGACAAAATTTGAGAACTGGCAAAAAGTCGATGAACTTCATGGTTTGGGGCAAAGAGCTGGGCAATTTTATATCTATAACTTTGGAAAAAAGGAAGAAATCCTTTTAGAGAATACAGATCAAGCATTTGTTCTACCCATTCGAGACAAGAGCAATAACGTCACATTTGAGGCCATCTTTGCCCACAAGGACGGTCAGTGGCACATCATGAAGCCAGACGGAAGTTCACAGTTGCAACTAGGAGCAGCCAACATTTCCGCTGAATCTAAGTTTGTCATCGAAAACAATGTCTTAGATTACGACCAGTAAATCCGTAATGACTTGGCTTAACTACATACAAAAAGCTTAGGACCCCAGCTTGAAATTGGGATTCTAAGCTTTTCCGTTTATAGGAGAGAGTCGGCCAGGAAGTACCGAAAACTTTTATTCAACAGAAGCCCCATTGGTCGCAATGACTTCTTTGTACCAATAGAAGGATTTCTTACGTGAGCGCTCCAAGCTTCCCTTGCCTTCGTTGTCCCGATCGACATAGATAAAGCCGTAGCGCTTCTTCATTTCTCCAGTCCCGGCAGAGACCAGGTCAATACAGCCCCAAGTCGTATAGCCCCAGAGGGCAACGCCATCTTCATGGATGGCATCCCGCATGGCCTTGATATGAGCAGCCAGGTAGTCAATCCGGTAGTCATCCTCAATCTCCCCGGCTTCATTCGGGGTATCAACGGCGCCTAGTCCATTTTCTACAATAAACATGGGTTTTTGATAACGATCCCAGATGGTGTTCAACGTAATGCGAAGACCAAGAGGGTCAATCTGCCAACCCCATTCCGAGCTTTCTAGATAGGGGTTCTTCAAAGAGGCAAAGATATTGCCCGCTGTTTTCTCCCTTTCAGCTGGATCCCCTGAAGCGACCCGACTGGCATAGTAGGAGAAGGAAATAAAGTCTACCGTGTGTTCTTTCAACAATTGAAGGTCCTGTTCCGTCATCTCAACCGTGATTCCCTGACGCTCCCACTCTTTCTTGGCATAGTTAGGGTATTCCCCACGCGCCTGCACATCGATAAAGAAATAGTTCTTACGGTCTTCTTCTAGACCAGCCCAGACATCCCGCGGAGCACAGGTATGCGGATAGTTTTGACCCGCTGCTAGCATACAGCCGACCTTATTGTTAGGATCAATCTCATGGGCTAGCTTGGTAGCAATGGCTGAAGCGACCAACTCATGGTGAGCTGCCTGGTATTTGACTTGCTCCTCATTCTCCCCTTCTTCAAAGCAGAGACCCGCTCCCATAAAAGGCGCATGGAGGATCATATTGATCTCATTAAAGGTTAGCCAGTAGTTGACCAAGCCCTTGTAGCGAGTGAAGAGGGTCCGGCAGAGGCGTTCGTAGTATTCCAACAGCTTGCGACTACGCCAGCCACCATACTCAGTAATCAAATGCATGGGACAGTCAAAGTGGGTAATGGTCACCAAGGGTTCAATGCCGTACTTGTGGCACTCCTTAAAGAGATCTTCATAAAATTGGAGACCCGCTTCGTTTGGCTCCAGTTCATCCCCTTTTGGGAAGATCCGAGACCAGGCAATGGACAAGCGATAGGTTTTAAAGCCCATTTCCCCAAAGAGGGTAATGTCTTCCTTGTAGCGATGGTACATATCAATGCCTTCTTTAGCCGGGTAAAAATAGCCCTCTTCAAAGTCGAACATCTTTTTCTGACCCGTAATAATCGCATGACGATCAGGCCCAATCGGTACCACATCCACATTAGCCAAGCCACGGCCATCTTCATTATAAGCTCCCTCACACTGGTTAGCAGCAGTTGCTCCACCCCAAAGGAAACCATCTGGAAATTGAAGTTTGTCGGTCATCACTTTACCTCACATGATTTATTACTTTTATTATACTAAAAAAGGACAAAAAGTTTGGAACTATCTGGGTAATGATATCTCTGAGCTTACTTTTATATATGGCTAAAAAACAAGAACGAGGGTAATAATTTTGTTATAAAAATGTTAACTATCACAATCTTGTGATAAGAAAGAGGATAAGAAAAAGACCGAATTGCTCCGATCTGTTTGATTCCTAAAATGTAAAAATGAATTGCTTTTATCAATTAATGGATTGATTAATCGAATTAATGGATTGATTAATCGTCATCAAACCGTGGTCAATTAATGCAGCAATATCTTCAAGGCCGTGCAAAATAAAACTTCCTACAATCAAACCAATAATAATTGAACAGATAATCATGGTCACACAGATTAGATAAATGTCCTTTTTTTGCATACCGTCTCTCCTCGTAATATCTATTCATGGAGATATTTCAATCCCAAATTTCAATGAAAAAAGAAAATCCACTTACTACAGCTGTTTAAAAAATATTTCTCCTTTCCACATCAGTCTTATTTTTTGCTATTATATTTTTATTATAAGATTTTAGGAAAGCGTTGTCAACTATTTATATGCAATTTCTTTATATTAAAAAGACCGGATTGCTCCGATCTTTCAATAGTTCATATTCTCATATTCTGTTTTAAGAATCATTATGGTTAACTTCAAATGACTAAGCATCCTATTTCATACGATAAAAATCAATGACTAGACCAGCAGGACCTTTAACTAATAAGGACTCTGTTCCCCAATCCGTTTCACAAGGACCGTGTAAAATCTCGACACCGATCTCTTTTAAACGTTGGTAATTCTGATTTACATCCTCAACCTCGATATGAAGAATGATTCCTGACTGAAAATCTTCCAAAGGAATCAAATGATTTTGAGACAACATGAGACAATGACTGCCAATCGTGAACTGAGCAAAACTGTCGTCAACATAATCGGCTTTTTTATCCAAAATACGCTCCAAGTCAGCACAGACTTGGGGAACATTTGAAACGATGATATCTATTTGATTTAAATTCATTTACTATCTCCATAAAAAGACCGGATGACTCCGATCTTTTTAATTTCCATGAGAGGAATTATTTAATTGCGCGTGATTGCAACCCTTCTTCTTCCAAGAAGAGGCGGAATGGTACAAGCTCTTCAGCTTCGTATTTTTCCTTGAAGGCTTTGATGGCTTCTTCTGAGTGTTGTTTTGGATCCAACTCAAGTACTTCTACTGGAAGTGGACGATGTGGAGTGATGTGAGCATCGATAACAACAGTTTTACCTTCTTTGTTCAATTTAACAGCTTCTGCAACGACTGCGTCGATGTCTTCGATACGGTCAACTGTAAATCCAATAGCTCCTTGAGCTTCAGCGATTTTCGCATAGTCAGCATTAGGGAAGTCACAACCAAACAAGTGTTTGTTTGTGTCTTCGTATTTGTCCTTGATGAAGGCATATTTACCATTTGAGAAGACAACGTTGATAACTGGAAGGTCGTATTGAACGTTTGTGATAACGTCTGGGTAGCACATGTTGAATGCACCGTCACCCATGATGTTCCATACTTGGCGATCTGGATTGTCTTTCTTAGCAGCGATACCACCAGGAAGGGCGATCCCCATTGTCGCAAAGAGTGGAGATGTACGCCACATGTTCTTAGGTGTCATGTGAAGGTGACGAGTAGATGTTTGAGTAGTGTCACCTACGTCGATTGAATAGATAGCATCTTGATCAGCATGTTTGTTGATTGCATTGTAAACTTGATACAATTGCAATTCACCCTCAGTTTTACCTTCGAGTTTGTTCATGTAATCACGCCAGTTTTGGTTGTTCTTCACGTTTGCACGCCACCATGGAGTAGATTCAACTGGATTCACTTTGTCAAGGATTGCTTTCGCTGCTTGACCTGCATCACCAAGGATTGAAGCGTCAAGGGCATGGCGTTTACCAAGTTTGTAAGGGTCGATATCCACTTGGATGAATTTTTCAGTGTTCTTGAAGGCTTCGTATACTTCAGCAAATGGGAAGTTTGAACCAAGGAAAAGAACTGTGTCTGCTTCAAAGACCACTTCGTTGGCTGGTTTCCAACCAACACGGTAAGCAGAACCTGTCAATCCTTCGTAGTTCCATTCGAAGGCCTCAAAGTTTTTACCAGTTGTGATGATTGGTGCTTTGATCTTGCGTGACAATTCAGTGATGACATCACCCGCACCAACTCCACCGAAACCAGCGTAGATCACTGGACGTTCAGCATTGTTCAAGATTTCAACTGCTTTGTCAATTTCCACTTCGTTCAAGGCAGGAGCGATAAAGTGACGTTCATAAGAACCTGATCCGTAGTATGAGTTTTCGTCGATTTCTTGGAAACCAAAGTTTACTGGAATTTCAACAACGGCTGGACCTTTTTTAGAAACGGCAGCACGGCAAGCTTCATCGATTACTTTTGGCAATTGTTCTGCGTAAGCTACACGTTTGTTGTAAACAGCGATACCGTTGTACATTGGGTTTTGGTTCAATTCTTGAAAAGCATCCATGTTCAATTCATTAACTGGACGTGATCCAAGAATGGCAAGGAATGGAGTGTTATCCATAGCTGCATCGTAAACACCGTTGATCAAGTGAGTCGCACCAGGTCCACCTGAACCAACTGCAACCCCGATAGAGCCACCAAATTTAGCTTGCATAACCGCTGCAAGAGCACCAGTTTCTTCGTGACGAACTTGCAAGAAACGGATATCTTTGTCTTCAGCCAAAGCGTCCATAAGTGAGCTAAGTGTTCCAGATGGGATACCGTAGATCGTATCTACGCCCCATGTTTTCAATACATTAAGCATTGCTGCAGATGCAGTAATTTTCCCTTGAGTCATTCTAACTCTCCTTTAATTCTATTTTGATCCCTTAAAATGCAGCATAGCGCTTCTACTTCATCTTTGTGATCATCTCGCCTTGAAAATGAGTTTTTTCTGACTTTTCTCATGAAAACGATTTACAAAACGATTACAGTATTAATTTATCACAAAGAGATTCACATGTATAAGAATCTGCTCAGAGATGCTCAATCCCTATTACATAACAGATGCTGATTTTGAGAAAAATTCACAAACTATAGTAGAATAGGATATTTTATTATAATTTGCATGCACCTCTAATACTTGTAGCTGTAGGAAATCGAACAAAAAGAGGCTGGGACAAAAGTCCTAGCCTCTTAACTGTTTTTGGATTGTCGAGCAAGACGCAGTGGTTGAGTAGGCTCTACTACGCTAATTTCATTAGCTTTTACAGCCCTACTCAACTGTGCGGAGGTGAGACGACGAAATCGAATTCTAACGAATTACCGATTTCTGTCCCACTCTCTTTTTGTTTCATTTAATCAATTTTCGCAACATTGAGAAGCAGAGAGCTAATCAAAACAGACAAAGAACTAAGGGCCATGGCAAGACCTGCTAGTTCTGGATTGAGGGTCAATCCCAGTCCTACAAAGACTCCAGCAGCAATTGGAAGCCCAAGGAGATTGTAGATAGAGGCCCAGAAGAGATTGAGTAAAATCCTGCGGAAGGTCTTTTGACTCATGTCAAAGGCGCGCACAACGCCAAGCAAATCATTTTGCGTGAGCACGATGCCACCGGACTCGATCGCAATATCCGTTCCAGACCCCATAGCGATCCCCACATCCGCGATCGAGAGAGCTGGAGCATCATTGATCCCATCTCCAACAAAGGCGACCTTGCTAGCTTCTTGCAGTTTTTGGATGGCGCTAGCTTTTTCTTGAGGAAGGACATCAGCAATGACGGTGTCAATTCCCACTTGCTTAGCAATAGCTTGGGCCACCCGTTCATTATCCCCCGTTAACATGACCGTTTTCAAGCCCCGTTCTTTGAGCTTTTTGATCGCTTCTTTTGAGCTGGCCTTCGGAGCATCTTGAATGGCAATCAAGCCAATCACTTGCCCATCCACAGACAAACTGATCACTGTTTTGGCCTGCTCTTGCAACTCTACCATCCGTTTTTCAAGCTCCGGATCCATCGCTGTCCCGTCATGAAGTTTACCATTTCCCAAGGTCACCAACTGCTGGTCGATCTGACCTTGGACCCCTTTTCCTTCAATCGCTTGGAAGTTTTCCACAGGGGATAACACCAAACCTTTTTCTTCTGCTTGGGATAACACCGCTTGGGCTAGTGGATGTTCTGAAAAAGTTTCAAGACTAGCAGCCAGTGTCAAGACACGCGCTTCATCTCCTACAACATCGGTTACAAGTGGTTGACCAATAGTAATAGTCCCTGTCTTATCAAACACAACAGTTTGAATCTTTTGCACTTCTTGAAGAACTGTTCCATTTTTAATCAGAACCCCCATCTTGGCACTACGGCCGGTTCCGACCATCAGGGCTGTTGGGGTTGCTAAACCAAGGGCACAAGGACAGGCAATAATGAGGACAGAGACTGCATAGAGCATGGCCTCTTGAAGCGACGCGCCCAGAAGCACGGACCAAACCCAGAAAGTCGCAATGGCCAAAATCGTCACCACTGGAACAAAGATACCTGAAATCTTATCCGTCAAATCTTGAATAGGAGCACGACTGGATTGGGCCATTTTGACAAAGTCCACAATTTGAGATAAGAGGGTCTCACTACCGACTTTTTCAGCCTTAAAGAGAATGGTCCCATTGCTGTTGATAGTGGAGCCGATCACTACATCACCAACTGATTTTTCCACAGGCAAGCTTTCACCTGTCACCATCGACTCATCAATGGTCGTACTTCCTTCTACAATCGTCCCATCAACTGCGATCTTTTCCCCAGGACGGACCCGAATCAAGTCACCAATTTGGATATCTTCTGCCGCCACCTCGACATAGTTCCCATCACGGAGAACTTGAGCCGTTTTTGCCTGCAAATCCAACAACTTTTCCACAGCCTCGGAGGCATTGTTACGCATCCGTTCTTCAAAGATTTGTCCTAAGAGGATAAAGAAGATGATAAAACCCGCAGCCTCAAAGTATACTGGCTGACCAGTAAAAAGGGCAAATACACTATAGACATAGGCTACCAGGGTTCCAAGAGCTACCAAGGTATCCATATTGGAATGGTGCTTCTTAAATGAGGCCCAGGCACTCTTGATAAAAGGAACTCCTGCTACCAACATGATCGGCGTTGTCGCTAGAAAAGTCCCCCAGCGACTGACTGAATGGGATACAAATCCTGCCATCATCCCGATCATCAAGATCAATAAAGGAAGAGTAAAGATACTAGTAATCCAAAAACGACCCAGTAAACCTAAGACACGACGGCGTTTTTCCACAACCGTGTAGGAACCCTTTTGCATCTTCATTCCACATGAAAACTCGAAGTCCCCTGTTTCTGTCGGGGTAAAGGATATCACCTTATCCACACCGACTTCCAAAGGCTCTAAAATCCCCTGATCTTCAAATAAAATTTCCTTGTAACAGCCGGAAGGATTGACCCGATGGAAGGTGATTTCAGCAGGGATCCCTTTTTGAAGTTGAAATTCCTTTGGACTATAGCCTTTTTCTGCTGTAATACGGATCTTTTGCACTCCGTTTTCCACAACTGCTTTTTGTTTTTCTACCATACCTACTCCTTTATTCCACAATCATGTGACCATGCATCATGTTCATTCCACATGAATACCCATATTCGCCCGCTTTTTCTGGCGTAATTTCAATGACATGTTTTTCACCTAAAGGCAAATCTTCATGAACGCCAAAATCTGGAAAGATCACTTGAGCCAGACATGAAGATGGATCCTTGCGATTAAAGATGATCCGAGCTGGAACATTCTTTTTCAGGACAATGGTTTCAGGCGAATAGCCCCCCATGACTTCGACTTCAATTTCTTGATAACCTGATTTCTGACGAGCGTGGCCGCTTACCTTTTCATGCTCTGCAAAGAACCACCAAGCAATAAAAGCAACCAAAAGTAAACAAACAATACTAATCAACAATCCAAACATGGAATTTCCTTCTTTCTATTACATACAATTGCAAGGGACTGTTTCGACAGCCTCTGCTTTCTTTTCTTCGAGGACCTGCTGCAGCTGATTAAGATCTGCAAGCGTAAAGTCACTCTCCTGAATCAAGTTTTCAAGCACCTGGACAATTCTTTTTGAGCAAACCTTGTCTTTCACATCCTCAACCACCAAGTCTAAACCCTGGTCCTGCTTCAACAAAGCCGAGTAAACAAAGGCTTTGCCTGATTTTTCTCTAGTCAAACATCCTTTCTCCACCAAGCGGGTCAAGAGAGTCTTGATGGTCGACTTCGACCAGTCAAAGCGCTCGGACAAGACGGCGATCAAATCCGTGCTGGTTTGCTTGCCTTCCATCCAGATAATCTTCATGATGCGCCATTCCGCATTGGAAATTTGCATGGCTTCTCCTTTCTAAATCTACATTTGTAAATCTTATGATGCTATTTTACACCTAAGATTTACATTTGTCAACAAAAAGTTTTAAAAAAAACAAATCTTCCTTTGAAGATTTGTCTAGTTGGGCTTTTTTCACTCCCTATTTTTATCTCTATACTATCTCCTGCAAAGCTTGAGCTAGGATGCGATACCCGGCCACACTTAGATGGAGGCCATCTGTCGTATAGGCTTCTGCTAACTGCCCCACTTCATCCAATAAAGACGAATACACATCGACATAGCTGACCTGGTGGTAGGCTTGGGCCAATTCTTGATAGGCCTGATTGAGGGCCTGAATGTTTTCATTGGTCCGGACATAGACCTTTTGCTTGTAGCGCTCTTCTTGACTCACCGGTAAAACCGAGATCAGGTTGATGTGGGTCAGCGGAAAATCCCGCATGATTGCTTGTAAGACCGATTCTATATTGTCTAAGGTTTCCTTTTGTGGAATTTCTTTTCCGATATCATTGGTCCCGATCAAGAGAAAGATCTGATCCACCGTCGTCCCAAAGACATGGGCATCTAGATGCTTACGAAGGAGATCCGTCTTATAGCCTCGCACTCCTCGATTGACCATGTGCTTAGGACTTTGTAATAGTTCATGAATAGGAAAATACTCCATGATAGAGTCCCCGATAAAGATCAAACCAGGCTCCTTCAGAGGGGCTTGATTGAGCTCCCGATAGGTTGTTAAAATTTTCTCCTGCTCCTTTAAGAGCCAGTCTTCTAACAGTTGTACCGCCATCTACTTCTTTCCTTTCACTTGTTCCCAGAGGGTCAGTCCTAGATACTCTTCGATCACTTGGTAGACACCGCCTTCTTGATGGCTCGGCGCTAGGTGTTTGGCAACAGCCTTGACAGCTTCTTCTGCATTGGCCACAGCATAGGAGTGACCAGCCATTTCAAGCATTTCGATGTCGTTTCCGCTATCCCCAAAGGCCATGACCTGACTAGCATCGAGCTGCCATTTCTCCATTAATTGAGCCAGTCCCCAAGCCTTGTGAATACCTGCTTGTAAGAGATCCATGCTCCCAAAACCGCTCGAAACCGCCATGAGCTGATCTCCAAAAGCCTGTTGGACTTCCCGACTCACTTGATCAAGACGATCCAAGCCAACCACCAAGCTCATTTTAAGCACCTGGTCAAACAAATCGGCTGTCAATTCCGGAACAAACTTCATTCGCTTGTACAAGGCTTCAATCACTTCCGGCTGCATGAATTTTTCAACTTCTGTAAAGACCGTGCCTTCCTTGACAAAGCCACCATTGACAGCTGATACAACCAACTGATCTGAAATTTCCCGGCCCTTAAAATAAGCAAGAACCGCCTCCACCAATTCCCGATCCCAGAATTTTCCTAGAACCATCTGGTCATTCTCAAAAATCCGAGCTCCGTTGGCGACGACCAGGGTCACCCGCTTGACCAAGGGACCCAAGAGCTGGCGCATGCGATGGATTTCATTTCCCGTCGCAATGACAAAGCGAATCCCTTTTTGATCTAAGTGGTCCAACAGCCTTTCCAGACGCGGAAGGTCCACCTCTCCTCGTTCATCTAATAAGGTTCCATCCATATCTGTTGCAATCAACTTAATCATACAATCTAACCTTTTCCCTTTCATAGGGTGCAAACTATCTGTTCCCATTATACCACAGATCAAGCAAGTCAAAACCATCCGTGAAAACAGGTGGTTTACTTTTAGTCTGAAAGTTGCTACTAAAGACCAAGTGATATCATAAATATAATCCCTTTTCTACACTTTCCTGAACCAACTCTTCCGTCAGTTTCCATAACTCTTTGGACTCACTTTTTATAAATTTTTTCTTTTCTAATACCATCTCTGAACGGATATGATCGGGATTATAATTTACTTCTGACACTTCCAAGTGATTGATCAGTGGTACCAATGCATCAATCACTCTTGCATATCTTGCCTCAGGACTCTGCCCATTTTCAAACTCCAACCACGAATTTTTCATATTCAAATAGGTTGCTTCTGGAAGGAGGCTCATTGTTTTTTCTATAGATGCGAGCTCTCTATCATGAGCATGAACCTTTTTTTCATCATCAAACACCCAAGTATCTCCGGCATAAATCTCACCTAAATCATGAATCAATAACAGAAACATGACCTTTTCCATATTCAATTTTTCAGGATAATAATCTTGAAAAACCATCGCAGCTATCGCACCCTGCCAGGAATGCTCGGCACTATTTTCAAACCGTCCATCAAGGGTTCTATTAAACCTTGTTACTGACTTTAATTTTTCGATTTCTTTAATAAACTCAACTGTCTGATTCAAATCACTCATGGTGACTCCAACCTCCCTATTCGAAATTACGACTATCATACCAAAAATCAGGGTTTCCATAAATGAATTCCCATATTTGCAAAAAGATAATGCCCCTCTTTTTGGGAGCACCTTCATTTTTCTAACAAGACTACAAGGACAAGCAAAAAAGCTAATCATTCTTTACCGGTTAGCTTCTATTTTTCACCCAAGAAAGGCCCAAATAATGGCAATCAGCACTGCCGGAAGAAGATTGGCGACCTTGATTCGTTTGCCCCAGATGAGGTTGATCCCAACACAGAGAATGAGGCTGGAGCCGACCAGTGAGAGATTCGACAACGCTTGTGGGGTCATGATTGGTGCGATCAAATGGGCCAAAAGCGTAATCGCCCCCTGAAAGATCACAAGTGGAACCACCGCAAAGATGGCACCCTTTCCTTTTGAAACGGTCAAAACCAAAACGATGACCATATCCAGAATAGCCTTAGCCAACAAGGTCGAAGTGTCGCCTGTCAAGCCATCCTGGACTGCTCCGACTACCGCCATAGCCCCGATACAAATGGTCAAGGCCGTGGTCATAAAGGCATCAACAAAGCTGGAATCGCCTTGGTTGCCCGTCTTTTCCTTCAGCCAGGTTCCCAGGCGCTCAAAACCCTCCTCAATCTTCAAGAGTTCCCCGATAACGGTCCCGATTACTAGACTCAGAATCAACATCATACTGCCGTGACTCTCCACATGACTTCCATGCACCACCAGCATCTTTTCCAAGGTCCCTGCGATGCCCAAGACAAAAACAGCAACTCCTGTCACTTTCAGAAGGGTCTCATGAAAATCTTCTGACAAACGTTGACCGATGAGCAATCCTAAAAGCCCACCAAATAAGACCCCTAAGGCATTATAGAAGGTCCCTAAACCGATCATTTACAAACTCCTTCGTTCATTTTTCATTCTTTTTCAATTTCTTTCAAAGACCAGTGTCCCGTCTCTTCATACTGGTCAATCAAGTCCTTGGCTGTTTGCGTAATCTCCTCTGGATAATGTAAGCTTTCTAGAGTATTGACCGCATTCTTGGTCACGGCTGACCCTGGCTTGATCTGGTAGTCAAAGACGATCTTGCCATCCACATAGCGACTGTCAAAATGGTAATTATCATTGACCTCACCAGAGGCTGCGACAAGCTCAATATCATGACTGGAAATCATGTAGAGACAGTTTTGGGCAGCTAACCAGCGGACAATCCCAAGGCCTGATCCGATCCGCTCGATCGTATTGGTCCCCTTAAAGAGCTCGTCAATAAAGAAGTAGTGAAAACCTGGATCTTTGAGGTGCTGAATCATACGCAAAATAGCTTTACTTTCGGTGATAAAATAGCTATCTCCAACTTCAATATCATCGCTTACATCCATAGCCGTTAGGACATGACCGTAAGGCAAGGCCAAGGTTTCTCCATAGGCAAAGCCCAGCCCTTGAGCCAGAATAGCATTGATAGCGACGGTCTTCAAATAGGTCGATTTTCCAGACGCATTGTCCCCACTGATGACCATATTTTTTTGAAAATGCACATCATTTGCAATCGGATTGGACAGCAAGGGATGATAGAGCGTCTCACCTTCAATCCCACCCGTCTCTGTAAAGACTGGCTGACAGACTACTTCTAGGTCTCGTTTGTGGCGCAAGAGACTAATAGCAACTTCCATCTCCCCTAGCAGATCCAGAAGCTTCTGGGCCTCTTTTTGATGTGCCTTCACCTGATTGTAAATATAAACCTGGGCGATCTGCGGGAGTAAAAAGAGGACATTGAGGTAGAGGAGAATAATTTCCATCTCAGAAGTCCCCGTTGGACTCTGCGAGACACTGGCAAGGATCCGCGTTTTCTTAAAGGGTTTGACCGCTTGCTTGAGTTCTTCTCGTTGTGGCAAGGCTAGATGGCTCAAGCGTTCTGCCGAAGCAAAGATGCGGACCAGATAGCTAACATTGTCCAGACGGATTTTATTAGACCAATTGCGCAAACTTGAAAAGACGATATTAAAGACCACACTGATCACCAAGAGGGTCATCGCCCCAACGGGCTCAAAGGGAATGGCAAAGAGACAGAGGATTGGAAGACAGGCCAAGGCTATATAGAGGGGCAAACCTGCATAATGCTTGCCAGGTTTTGCAACAATGCTACGCGCCATGTTGTGGTTCTTCTTGCCCAGTTGGTTGAAAATGACCTGGACCTTGAGCCGCAAATCCGGATGCTCTTCAAAGAAGGCTTCTAAGTCATGAAGTTGATCCTGAGGCTGGAATTCCAGCAGGCGCATTTTTTGATAGAGAGCTTCTGCCCCAAGGCTCGATTGGGTGTAATTGAGCTGATCAAAGACCGCATCCAAAGCCAAATCATGCCAAGTCTGATCATCCACTTGGCTATCGATCGTCCTTCCCTTAGCTGGATAAGACAGACTGTCTATCAAACTTTCTTCCGTGTCTTTCTTACGAAAGAAAGGCGCTCCATCCCAAGCTTTTTTCAGCTTTTGCTTGAGGCGGATGGCCGTCAGAAATTTGGTTGCCCAAATTACCACCATCAATCCTAGAATCCCAATCGGAATCCAGTTCACATTTCCTTCCATGTTC
>NZ_JAJNSA010000059.1:0-15217 GCF_027497875.1 Streptococcus sp. SM3
GCGGCTCTAAAAATCCAAGGAAAACCGGAACTCATTTTGAAACGCAGTGATGGTTATATTGGGGTCATGATCGATGATTTGGTAACAAAGGGAACGATCGAACCGTATCGTTTGTTAACAAGCCGTGCAGAATACCGTCTGATTTTGCGTCATGACAATGCAGATATGCGCTTGACAGAAATGGGACGAGCAATTGGATTGGTAGATGATGAACGTTGGCAACGTTTCGAAACCAAGAAGTATCAGTTTGAAAACGAGATGAAGCGTTTGGATAGCATTAAGTTAAAGCCTGTAAAGGAAACCAATGAGAAGGTTGCTGCAATGGGCTTTAAACCATTGACAGATGCTGTCACTGCTAAAGAATTCTTGCGAAGACCAGAAGTCTCTTACCAAGATGTGGTAGAATTTATCGGTCCTGCAGCTGAAGAACTGGATGATAAAATCATTGAATTGATTGAAACTGAAATTAAATACGAAGGCTATATTTCAAAAGCAATGGACCAAGTCGAAAAAATGAAGCGTATGGAAGAAAAACGAATTCCTGCGAATATTGACTGGGATGATATTGACTCTATTGCAACCGAAGCGCGTCAAAAATTTAAATTAATTAATCCAGAAACGATTGGTCAAGCAAGTCGTATCTCAGGTGTCAATCCAGCGGATATCTCTATTTTAATGGTTTACTTGGAAGGTAAATCTCGTAGTATCTCCAAAAACAAAGCAAACCACTAATCAAATGGGGCTGAGATGATGTTTCAGCCTCAATTTTATGGATTGAAATCTGTTGTTACTATTTACACAGTTGTAAACCTTGTTTACAAAGTAGTGAAGCCGAGGAAGAGCTTTTACAGGTCGATCTTCTCTGTAATATAGAGAGAAACCTCGCTTTTTGCCTCTATTTATGGTATAATTCCGAGAAGAGGTTTATGATGAAAAAATTTCGTTTATCGTTCATCCATTATGTGTTAATTGGTTTTATTTCATTTGCAATTTTAGCAATTTTTTTAAGAATCTTTGGCAAAGGCTATGTAACTCTCATTGCAATTTTTTTAGTCTTAGCTGGATTGATTGCTTTATTTGAATACCAGTTACAAATTTCAGAGTTAGATGAATTAGAACAAATACAATACGTTAACCATCAGGCAGAAAGCGGATTAGCATCCCTCCTTGATAAAATGCCTGTTGGAGTTATCAAAATTAATGAAGAGACAAATGAAGTAGAGTGGTTCAACCCTTATGCTGAATTGATTTTTTCAACAGATGATGGGGACTTTGATGTTGAATCCTTGAAAAAGTTACTCAATACTCTGTTTGAGGATAAAGGTCATTATGTCACTGTAGCCGATAAGAAATATTCTGTTTACTTTGATCAGACGTCTAGTGTTGTTTACTTTTTTGATGTTTCAAGTGAGTATGAAGCAACTGTGGGATTGGTGACAACTCGTCCCGTTATCGGTATTATTTCTGTTGATAACTATGATGATCTAGAAGATGTCATTTCAGACTCTGATATTAGCAATATCAATAGTTTTATTGCCAACTTTGTAGAAGAGTTTACAGCTCATTACCATATGTTTTACAGACGTGTGGGGATGGATCGTTTCTATTTGTTTACAGACTACACGGTCTTAGAACAGTTGATGGAATCAAAATTTTCTGTCATCGATCAATTCCGTGAAGAAGCTAAAAATCGTGAGCTACCTATTACCTTAAGTATGGGATTCTCGTATGGTGACGGGGAGCATGATGAGATTGGTAAAGTGGCTCTCTTGAACCTAAACCTTGCGGAAGTTCGTGGTGGGGATCAAGCAGTAGTCAAAGAAAATGATGAACAGAAAAACCCTATTTTCTTTGGTGGTGGAACAGCTTCGGCTGTGAAGCGGACTCGGACTCGCACACGCGCTATGATGACAGCTATTTCGGATAAAATTAAATCCGTTGATCAAGTTTTCATTGTTGGGCATAGAAACTTGGATATGGACGCTTTAGGAGCGTCTGTGGGGATGCAGTTTTTCTCTAGCAATATTTTGGCTTCCTCTTATGTGGTCTATGACCCGCATGCAATGGCTAGTGATATTTCAAGAGCAATTGCGAAACTAGAAGAAGAGCAGGTGACGAAAATCCTTCCCCTAGAGGAAGCCATGCAAATGGTGACGGATCGCTCTTTGTTAATTATGGTTGACCATTCTAAGACAGCCTTGACTCTTTCAAAAGAGTTTTATCAGGAATTTCAACAGATTATTGTCATTGACCATCACCGTCGGGATGATGATTTCCCTGAAAATGTTCTGATCACCTATATTGAAAGTGGAGCAAGTAGTGCGAGCGAATTGGTTAGTGAACTTATTCAGTTCCAGAAGTCGAAGAAAAATCGGTTAACGAAGATTCAAGCTAGTGTCTTGATGGCTGGGATTATGCTGGATACTAAGAACTTCTCCGCACGTGTTACGAGTCGGACCTTTGATGTGGCGAGTTACCTTCGTTCAAGAGGTAGTGATAGTGTAACCATCCAGGAGATCTCTGCGATTCAGTTTGATGAGTACCGCGAAGTGAACGAACTGATCTTGACTGGTGAAAAGATTTTGCCACATATCATCGTAGCTTGTGCCAATACGACTAAAGCCTATGATTCAGTAACTATTAGTAAAGCAGCTGATAGTATGCTAGCCATGTCTGAGGTGGAAGCAACCTTTGTCATTGCTTGTAATCAAAGTGGGACTGTCTCGATTTCTGCACGAAGTCGAAGCAAAGTCAATGTACAGCGTATCATGGAACAGCTTGGCGGAGGAGGTCATTTCAACTCGGCAGCCTCTCAAATTGAGGGTCAAGATTTGATGAGTATTCGTCAACAACTGATTGAGACTATTGAAAACGAAGTAACTATTGAAAAGGAGAATGTAGAATGAAAGTTATTTTCTTAGCGGATGTAAAAGGTAAAGGTAAAAAAGGCGAAATTAAAGAAGTACCTACTGGTTATGCACAAAACTTTTTGATCAAGAAAAATCTTGCGAAAGAAGCCAATGCCCAAGCAATCGGTGAACTTCGTGGAAAGCAAAAGTCAGAAGAAAAAGCGCATGCTGAATTGTTAGCGGAAGCGCAAAAGATTAAAGCAAAATTAGAAGAAGAAGCAACTGTTGTTCAATTTACTGAAAAAATTGGGCCAGATGGCCGTACCTTCGGCTCTATTACCAATAAAAAGATTGCAGAAGAGCTTGAGAAACAATTTGGCATTAAAATTGATAAACGTCATATCCAAGTTTCCTCTCCAATTCGTTCAACAGGTTTGATTGACGTCCCTGTAAAAATTTATCAAGATGTTACAGGTGTGATTAATATTCGTGTAAACGAAGGATAAACACGATCGATAGAAAGGTTTTTTTATGGCTGAGATAGAGGAATTACGAACACAACCTCAGGATATCCAAGCGGAGCAATCAGTGTTGGGAGCCATCTTTATTGATGAGGGGAAATTGGTCTTTGTTCGTGAATATATCGAGCCTGGCGATTTCTTTAAGTACTCGCACCGTTTGATTTTTAAAGCCATGATCGATCTAGCTGACCGCGGGGATGCGATTGATGCAACGACTGTTCGAAATATTTTAGATAGTCAGGGGGATCTCCAAAATATTGGCGGTCTCTCCTATTTGGTTGAAGTCATTAATTCGGTACCAACTTCAGCTAACGCAGAGTATTACGCGAAGATTGTTGCCGAAAAAGCTGTCTTACGTCGGTTGATCTCTCGATTAACGGAAAGTATTAATCAAGCTTATGATGGTGCAAGTCCTTCAGATGAAATCATTGCGGGTGCTGAAAAAGCTCTGATTGATGTTAGTGAAAACGCAAATCGTAGTGGATTTAAAAATATTCGAGACATCTTAAATATAAATTTTGGTAGCTTAGAAGCCCGCTCGCTTCAAACCACTGATATTACGGGTATTGCGACAGGCTATCGCGATTTGGACCATATGACGACGGGGCTACATGAGGAAGAGTTGATCATTTTAGCAGCTCGTCCTGCAGTAGGGAAAACAGCCTTTGCTCTAAATATTGCACAAAATATCGGAACCAAGTTGGATAAGACAGTGGCTATTTTCTCATTAGAAATGGGTGCTGAAAGTTTGGTCGACCGGATGTTAGCAGCTGAAGGCTTGATTGAATCCCATTCGATTCGTACAGGTCAATTGACGGATGAAGAGTGGCGAAAGTATGCCATTGCTCAAGGAAATTTGGCCAATGCGAGTATTTACATCGATGATACGCCAGGAATTCGGATCACTGAGATTCGTTCGAGAGCAAGAAAATTAGCGCAGGAAACAGGCAATCTCGGTCTTATTCTGATTGACTACCTGCAGCTGATTACAGGGACTGGAAGAGAAAACCGTCAACAGGAAGTTTCAGAAATTTCCCGTCAGTTAAAGATTTTGGCCAAGGAACTAAAAGTACCTGTTATTGCTTTGAGTCAGCTGTCACGTGGTGTGGAACAGCGCCAAGATAAACGTCCTGTTCTTTCTGATATTCGTGAATCTGGATCCATTGAGCAGGATGCGGATATTGTTGCCTTCTTGTATCGAGATGATTATTATGATCGGGCTGGTGAAGAGGAAGAAGATGGCATGCCCAATAATACGGTTGAAGTGATTATAGAGAAAAACCGTTCAGGTGCGCGTGGAACAGTAGAATTAATTTTCCAAAAGGAATACAATAAATTCTCAAGCATTTCAAAGAGAGAGGATCAATAAGATGAGTGATGCATTTACAGATGTTGCAAAAATGAAAAAAATTAAAGAAGAGATCAAGGCTCATGAAGGACAAGTGGTTGAAATGACACTTGAAAATGGACGGAAACGTCAAAAAAATAAATTCGGACGCTTGATTGAGGTCTATCCTTCTTTATTTATTATCGAGTATACGAACGACAATAGCTTACCAGGTGAACCGGCCAATACATACGTGGAGTCTTACACCTATTCAGATATTTTAACAGAGAAGAATTTAATTCGTTATTTGGATTAATTTCTTGCTTTTATCGTCTAAATCAGTTATTATAATAAATACATATGGGAGTCTGTGTACAGTCTGAGAGGAAGTGTAAGCTTCGACCGCACCTGATCTGGGTAATGCCAGCGTAGGAAACAAATGAAATTTATTTTTCGTTATGAGTGACCTTGTGCAATCCGTCTCCTATTTTGGAGGCGTTTTTTATTTGTGAGAAAGGAGGTTACGATGTCTCTTGTAAAAAGATATTCAAAACAATTGATAGGATTTGCAGGTTTTAGCAGTCTTCTTGTCTTATGGCAGTTAGCAGGAGTTTTAAAAATCCTCCCCAAATTTGTATTACCAACGCCACTTGAAATTGGGAATGCCTTTGTACGAGATCGAGTGCTTCTGATGCATCACAGTTTGTCTACTCTTCAAGTAGCCTTGATCGGACTTGTTATAGGCGTTCTTTTGGCTGCTGGCTTAGCGATTCTCATGGATAGTTTTCAATGGGTGAATGATCTGGTTTATCCTTTTATGGTTGTTATTCAAACCATTCCGACGATTGCCTTGGCCCCTATCCTGGTTCTTTGGTTTGGGTATGGTATGCTTCCAAAACTAATTTTGATCATTATTACGGTAGTGTTTCCCATTGTAGTTAGTTTCTTAGATGGTTTTCGACATTGCGATCAAGATATTCTGAGATTGTTTCAGATTATGCAAGCCAATCGCTTTCAGACTTTAGTCCATTACAAAATTCCTGCAGCCCTTCCTTATTTTTTTGCAGGTTTACGTGTGAGCGTTTCCTATGCTTTTATCAGTACGGTAGTTTCAGAATGGTTAGGAGGGTTTGATGGATTGGGAGTTTATATGATCCAATCGAAGAAGTTGTTTCAGTATGATACAATGTTTGCGATCATTGTATTAATTTCTGCTATTAGTTTACTCGGTATGTTTCTCGTTGACCAATTAGAAAAACGCATTTTGAAGTGGAAAAAGGGTTGACAAACTTGTAAATAGTGTAAAAATAAATTGACAATAATGTAAAAGAGGTATTTCTTATGAAGAAGCAGTTAGCTTTGGCTTTATCAATTATTTGTGGAGTTGTTTTTTTGGTTGCTTGTCAAAATTCTGTCAAAAAATCGTCAAGTAATGAAACGAAGATTGATTTTATTCTAGATTGGACCCCGAATACCAATCATACAGGTCTCTATGTAGCAAAGGAAAAAGGCTACTTTAAAGATGCAGGACTGGATGTAGATATAAAACTTCCCCCGGAAGACAGTAGTTCTGATTTGATTATAAATGGGAAAGCTCCATTTGGTATTTATTTCCAAGATTCTATGGCCAAGAAATTGGATAAAGGTGCGGGTATTACCGCTGTTGCAGCTATCGTCGAACACAATACGTCAGGGATTATTTCAAGAAAAGATGCAGCGATCACAAGTCCAAAAGATTTGGTTGGTAAGCGGTATGGCACCTGGAATGATCCAATTGAGTTGGAAATGATCAAATCGATGATGAAAAAAGAAGGTGCTGATTTTAATCAAGTAAAATTGGTTCCAAATAGTGATTCAAATTCCATTACACCAATTGAAAATAAGGTCTTTGATGCTGCTTGGATTTATCATGGTTGGGATGGAATTCTAGCTGAGCAAAAGGGAATGAAGACCAATTTCTTTTATATGAAAGATTTTGTCCCTGCATTTGACTATTATTCTCCTGTTATTATTGCTAACAATGACTATTTGAAGTCTCATAAAGAGGAAGCAAAAAAATTCATTCAAGCGGTGAAAAAGGGTTACCAATATGCTATAGAGCATCCAGAAGAAGCTGCGGATATCTTGATCAAACAGGCCCCTGCCTTGGCCAACCAGCGTGATTTTGTCCTAGCTTCTCAAAAATATCTTTCCAGTCAGTATGCTTCAGATAAAAACAAATGGGGGCAGTTTGACCCCAAACGGTGGAATGATTTTTATGCTTGGGCAAAAGAGCAAGGATTGGTTTCAAATGACTTAAGAGACAAAGGTTTCACAAATGAATTGGTAGGTGACTGATATTTTAACAGTAAAAGATGTAAGTTTCTCATTTGGAGATAAAGCAGTTTTAAATAATGTATCACTAGAAGTGCAAAAAGGAGAGATCGTATCTATTTTAGGTCCCAGTGGGGTTGGGAAATCGACCTTGTTCAATTTAATTGCTGGGATCCTTCCCTTGCAAAAGGGGTCTATAGAAGTAGATGATGCCCCTGTCTCTTTTGGGAAAGTCAGTTATATGTTACAAAAGGATCTTTTGTTAGAACATAAGACAGTATTGGGAAATATTATTCTTCCCCTTCAATTAAAAAAAATACCTAAGGAAGAGGCGACATCTACAGCTATAAAATTGTTAGAGGAATTTAAGTTGGGAAGTATCGCCAACCATTATCCTAATGCGCTGAGTGGGGGGATGCGGCAACGGGTGGCGCTATTGAGAACCTATCTTCTGGGTCATTCTGTTTTCCTATTAGATGAAGCTTTTAGTGCTTTAGATGAATTGACAAGGCAGGATCTTTATCAATGGTATCTGGAAAGCAAGGAACGTCTTGGTCTCACCACTCTTTTGATCACTCATAGTATCGAAGAAGCTTTGACATTGAGTGACCGGGTCTATATCTTGAATCATAATCCTGGAGAAATTGTTGCAGATCTTCCTTTAAAATGGGATCCAGCAACGGATAGAGACTGGCAACAATTGCAATATAAAAAACGAATCATAGAATTATTGTCTGAATTTCATTGAAATTGTTTTGAAGGACTTTACAAAGTCTCTATTCCGTGATAGAATAGAATTTGTGCGAAATAACAGCAGGACAAAATGAAGCTCGTCAACAGGAAGCCAGCTAGAAAAGTAACCTTTGCTGTTTGGGCGAAGGCTTTCTGAACGAATCAGGTTTGTCTAAAACGTTATTTCCTACAAAAATTATTTTTATAGGAGGACATTTTACATGTCACGTTATACAGGACCATCTTGGAAACAATCTCGCCGTCTTGGCTTGTCACTTACAGGTACAGGTAAAGAATTGGCACGTCGTAACTACGTACCAGGTCAACACGGACCAAACAACCGTTCAAAATTGTCAGAATACGGTTTGCAATTAGCTGAAAAACAAAAACTTCGTTTCTCTTACGGACTTGGTGAAAAACAATTCCGTAACTTGTTCGTACAAGCTACTAAAGTTAAAGAAGGAACTGTCGGTTTCAACTTCATGCTTCTTTTGGAACGTCGTTTGGATAACGTTGTTTACCGTCTTGGACTTGCGACTACTCGTCGTCAAGCTCGTCAATTCGTTAACCACGGTCACATCCTTGTTGACGGAAAACGCGTTGATATCCCTTCATACCGTGTAACTCCAGGTCAAGTGATCTCAGTTCGCGAAAAATCAGCTAAAGTTCCAGCGATCCTTGAAGCTGTTGAAGCAACTCTTGGACGTCCAGCATTCGTATCATTCGATGCTGACAAACTTGAAGGTTCATTGACTCGCCTTCCAGAACGCGATGAAATCAACCCAGAAATCAACGAAGCACTTGTCGTTGAATTCTACAACAAAATGCTTTAATTTTAAGATATACTTTGCAGAAAGCCTACTACAGTGGGCTTTTTATTTTGTCTTAAAGGGTTGATTTCTGGCTTTGCTCCCCTTTTTGTTTTCTTAAAACCTAAACCTGCTAATAAAAAAACTCCTGATCTAGATCGATCAGGAGAGACTGTTACCGTAACATTTTCATTAAAAATTCAGCCATTTGTTGAGGACTTTCTTTTTTTCCGCGCGAAACCCACATCTGACAGACTCCGAAGAAGGCATTGGTCAGATAGACAGAACTGTAGACTCTTTCAATATCTGTTAATGATTTATGACTATAGCGCTCTTGCAAACTATCAACCAGAAGAATCTGTAATTTATGTCGTAAGAAGGTTTGGATCTCTTTGGTTCCATTCTCTGTCAGAAGAACTGCAAAGAGTGGCTCCTTGGTTAGGAATTCGAACACTTCTGTAATCGCTTGGCGCTTGTCGTCTTGGTGTTTGTCAAAGATATATTCAAGCTTGTGAAAGAGTGCTTGTTGGTAGCGCTCGATCATATCGTACTTGTCTCGATAGTGGGTATAAAAGCTAGAGCGACTAATGCCGGATTCTTGTGCTAACTCAACCGTTGTGATTTGGTCGAATGATTCCTTTTCGAGTAGTCGAACCATCGCCTCCTCGATATTTCGTTTTGTTTTTAATCGTTTATTGCTCTCAGTCATCTGTTAATCCTTTTTGCACAAAATTATACACAGTGTCTAAAAATAAAGATTTCCTACTTGTGAAAATTTCTAGAAACTGTATAATCTATTATATCAGAAATTTAGACAATGTGTATAAAAAGGAGACAAAAAATATGATGAAAGAATGGAAGGCTATTCTTAAAAAGCCAACATTTATCATTGTCATGATTGGAGTTGCTTTGATTCCAGCTCTTTATAATATTATTTTTCTATCTTCCATGTGGGATCCATATGGCCAAGTTTCGGATCTTCCTGTAGCGGTTGTCAATAAGGATCAATCTGCTACATATAATGGACAAAAGATGGAAATAGGAAAAGACATGGTGTCCAATTTGAAGGACAATGACTCACTTGATTTTCATTTTGTAGATGAGAAAGCTGCGAAAGATGGTCTTAAAAATGGCGATTATTATATGATTGTAACCCTGCCTGAGGATCTTTCAAAGAAAGCTAGCTCCATCTTAACCAATCATCCGGAACAGATGACCATTGATTACCAAACATCCAGTGGTCATAGTTTTATCGCAGGGAAAATGAGCGACACTGCGATGACAAAGATGAAGCAGTCAGTGGCTGAAAAAGTGACCAATACTTATACAACAGCTTTATTTTCTAAAATGGGATCGCTTAAAACTGGTATGGGGACAGCGGCAGATGGAAGTGCTAAATTAGCAGATGGTGCAAGTAAATTGGAAGATGGTGGTCAAACACTATCTACTAATTTGAATACATTGGCTCGTTCAAGCTTAGCATTTTCAGATGGTGCGACTACTCTTCGTACAGGTCTAGCAGCCTATACAGATGGTGTTGGTCAATTAGGAAATGGTCTCAATCAAATGGCTGGTCAACTTCCAAACTTGGTATCTGGCGTCAATCAATTAAATAATGGGTTTGGTACTTTTAATACAGGCTTGATGGCTTACGCTACCGGAGTGGATCGATTAGGAAATGGTCTCAATCAAATGGCGAGTCAAACCCCTCAGTTAGCTTCAGGAGTTGGTCAATTAACCAGTGGTATGGGGACCCTCAATGATGGTCTTGGGAATTATACCAATGGCGTACGTCAATTGAATTCGGGCCTATCTAACTTTTCAAATGGTTTAGTAACCTATACAAATGGAGTTGCATCATTATCAGAAGGAGCGGGTCAATTAAGTAGTCAATCTGCTACCCTTCGAAATGGGGTTTCTCAATTAGAATCAGGTATTCAAACATTATCAAGCCAGCTACAAGCTTCTACAAGCCAATCTGCTCAGATTGATCAATTGGCAGCTGGTTTAAACCAATTAAATGCAGCGATTCAAAATGCTTCAGTAGATACCAGCCAACTTTCGTCTGGATTGACGAGTATTGCGAATTCAGCTCAAGCGATCCTTGCTTCAGCCCAAGCGGATCGTGCAAATGCCCTTGGAAGTGTGCAAGGGACAGCAGCTTATCAAGCAATGACAGCTGATCAACAAGCGGAAATCAGTGCAGCGATCTCATCGAGCCCAAGCTCGAGTGAAACAGCAGCTCAAGGGATCTTGACAACGATCCAAACGATCCAAGGTAGTTTCAATACAGGAAATAGCTTAACACAGTTGCAAACTGCAGCCAATCAAGTTTTACCAACAGCTTCTTCTACCTTGACAGACTTGTCAAGTGGCTTGTCTAAGATCCAATCCGCAGTTAGTGGACAATTGTTGCCAGCTAGCCAAACCATCAGTCAAGGGATCGGCGCTTATACAGCTGGTGTTGATAAAATCGCTAGTGGGGCAAGCCAACTTCAGACCAATAGTAGCACTTTAACAGATGGTGCTAGTCAGTTAGCAGCAGGTGTTGGCCAACTAGATAGTAAATCATCGGAATTGCTTGCAGGAAGCAATCAATTAGCTTCTGGACTAGGTGAGTTAAATGGTAAGATGCCTGCTTTGACATCAGGTATGAATCAACTGGCTTCAGGAGCAACACAATTAACAGGTAAGTCTAGTGAATTGGTTGTTGGAGCTGAAAAATTAGCTGATGGTGTAGGGCAATTGAACAGCAAAACTCCAGAGTTGGCAGGTGGTGTCAACAAACTTGTCACAGGTGTCAACCAGTTGACAGAGAAATCAGGACAATTGGTGACGGGGGCTGATAAACTAGCTGACGGAGCAAATCAAATCTCAGAAGGATCCAGCAAATTAGCAACGGGTGGCCAAACATTGACAAACGGTTTAGGTGAATTAGCAACAGGAAGCCAAACCTTGAGTCAAGGATTAAACGATGCTAAGGGACAATTGAATGTGGCTACAACTGAAAAAGAAAACGCAAAAACCTTAGCCAATCCTGTTACGACTTCTAAAACAGACCATGATAATGTTCCTGTGAATGGTGTCGGAATGGCTCCTTATATGATCTCGGTAGCACTCTTTGTTTGTGCCTTGTCAACCAATATGATCTTTGCAAAATTGCCATCCGGTCGTCATCCTGAAAGTCGTTGGGCATGGTTTAAATCTCGCTTTGAGGTCAATGGAACCATTGCGGTGGTTGCAGGAATCTTGGTCTATGGTGCTGTTCACTTGATTGGTTTATCTGCCAATCATGAGATGGCTACCCTCTTCCTTTGTGTGATCGGTAGTGTAGCCTTCATGTCTATCGTGACCGCTTTAACAACATGGCAAAGAAAGGTCGGTGCTTTCCTCTCTTTGATCCTCTTGCTTTTGCAATTGGCTTCTAGTGCAGGAACTTATCCTCTTGCTTTGACAAATGGCTTTTTCCAAGCCATTCATCCATTCTTGCCAATGAGCTATACCGTCTCTGGTCTTCGTCAAACGATTTCGATGACAGGAGAAATTGGAAATCAAGTCGTCTTTCTTCTGATGACTATTGCTCTATTTGCGGGACTAGGGATGTGGTTTTACAATCCAAAAAAATATGAAGAGGACTAATCGTCAAGAACTCTCAACTCATTTGGAGTTGAGAGTTTTTTGTTTCATGTGAAACAAAAATTCTCGCTTGTTTAAGCGAGAATATTCATTATTTAAAGAAGACAACATCAGGATTTGGCGTAATATAGAGGAGTTGGTCGTTTTCAAAGACCAGTTGGATGGTGT
The DNA here is from genome assembly GCF_027497875.1 of Streptococcus sp. SM3. The sequence goes on from NZ_JAJNSA010000059.1 coordinate 12,356, forward strand.
TGTTTTTATAGGTGTAAATGGTGTAATCTACTCCGAATTTAGAAGCTTGTTTCAGATCAACAGCTCCCAATAAAAAGGCATGAGCTTGTTCTTCTGTAATTTTCCCCTTACGGTAGAGATTTTTAATATTTTCTAGTTCAATATTTTGAAAAGATTCGCTAATATAAGCAGGGTCTGTTATTTGTTTTTCTGGATTTCCAAGGATTTTTTGGACAAGAGCAGTGGTATACCCTTCATAATCCGGCGTTTGTACAAAAATATTGTCGTCATTTCTAGAGTAGGCTACTTTTAAGTTCCCTGTTGCATAAATTTTATCCTTGGGTGCTTCTTGGGCATTTCTAGGGAGCCCTTCGGTTGTGATGATGTCAGAAGTGGTCTCCGTAGTAGTTGAGGGAGAGCTAGAGGAATTACCTGTGCTAGTTGAGCTAGTTGAACGACTCGAGCTACTTTTTTTAGTGGTTTTCTTTTTTGAGCTGGTAGTAGTAGGCACTTGTTTAAAATTGATCTTAAGGTCCGGCACACAGGCTGATAGAAAAAGAAGAGACAGCAAGAGTGTGAAGAAAAGAGGTAGTGTCTGTTTTTTCATCATATTCCTTTCAACAAGTTGATTGATTTTCTATTCTATCATAAAAAGAGGAACAAAAAAAGGTCAGGAAGAAATCCTGCCTTTATTTGTTGTTATGGATGTCCGCCTCCAGGTCCACCACCTTGAGGTCCGCCACCGCCGGGAGCACCACCGCCTCCAGGCATGGAATTGACAATTTCTGTTTGTTTTTCACCATTGATATAGATATCTCCACCGGTATAGGTAGCAGTACCATCAAAGTCAAAGCCGGATTGCCCTGTTAAATTGATGGTTCCTCCAGTCACAGTGACATTACCGTTTGAGTCGATTGGATCGGTATCCCCTTGGCCAACTTCAACGTTGAGAGTTCCACCATTCATGGTGAAGAAAATTTCATCTTGGTTGGCATTAGCATTAGCCGCATTGACCCCGTCATCGGTTGCATAGATGGTGATATCTCCACCGTTAATGGTGATCGATTTTCCTTCGAGACCTTCGACAGACTCGGTTACCTGATAGGTTCCGCTATCGATGATCAGATCACCAGAAGCATGGATGCCATCGTCTCCTGCTGTGATGGTCATTTTGTTATCTGAAAGGTACATGGTTCCGACCGAAGTATCTTCATCATTATCCACCTTGACCGCATCTTCATCTGCGTCAATGGTCATGGTCGTGCCAGTGATATTGAGTTCGTCATTGACATTGAGGGCATCTCCTACAGCTGTGATTTTATAGGTTCCACCCGTGATGTGGAGAGTGTCATTGGCCTTTATCCCGTTGTTCTTCTTGGCATCGATGTTGAGCGTACCCGAACCATTGATGGTGAGGTCGCCTTTAGAGAAGATGACCGCATCGGCATCTTCATCACTGTTTGAACTTGAATCAGACAAGGTATTGGTCGTGCCATTTGCTAGAGTCAGGTAGACATGCCCCGCTTTCGTAGCAGAAATTGGTGCGTTGGTGTTGGACATAGTAACACCTTTTAAGACGATATGAACATCATCTGAGTCACCTGCTTCGACTTTGATTTGAACCCCATCGGATTCACCAGAGATGACATAAGTTCCGGCCTTCGAGATAGTCACAGTTGATCCAGAAACGGCTACGCCATCCCCTGAAACAGTTGCAGACGAGCCAGATAGTTTGACAATAGATGCTTTACTTTCATCATATGAGGTGTCTGAATCTTTTTCGGTAAAATAGTCAGATTGCTTGGTTTTAGTCGTTTTCTTTGAGACACTAGAAGCAGTTGTTGTTGCGTTTGTTGTAGCTGATTGAGATGATGCTTGGCTACACGCTGTTAGTAGGGTGAGGGTTGCGGCCCCCGTTAATAAAAATTTCCATTTGTTTGATTTCATGAGCTTTTCCTCTCGTTCAATTGATATGCTCCTAGTCTAAAGTTGCTAGCTGAAAGTTTCCTAAAGTTTTTCTGAAAGGAATCTTAACTTTAGTTTTCTTTAAGTTTGGCTTAATGACCAGTTAAGAAAGTCCCATTAAACTAGAAAACACGTAAGTCGTATCCATACTTACTGAAGATTAGAAGCAATATCCCCCCTTAAAGGAGTAGAAACATGAAAAAAACAATTGAGACAAGTTTTAAACGAATCGAAACAAAATATATCGTCGCAAAAGATGACGTAAAAGACTTGATCAAAGACTTAAAAAAATACGTCGTAGAAGATGATTATCCAACTTCAACTATTTCAAACATTTATTTTGATACGGAAAATTTTGAGGTTATTCAAGATGCTCTTGCCAAACAACACCGCCGTGAAAAAATACGTATGCGGACTTATATAGAAACACCTCAAGCAGACAGTCCGGTATTTCTAGAGGTGAAGTCAAAAGATGAAGAAGGAATTGGCCATAAATTCCGTCTAGTCGCCACTTCGCAAGCCATTATCAACTTGATGACAGATGGGAAAGTAGATCATCAGATACAAGATCCAGACTTAGTGCAAGAGATTCAGAGATTGCGCAAACGTTATGGTCATCGATTGGAACCACGGATGTTCATTTACTATGATCGTCTGTCTCTCAAAGAAAAGAAATCCATTCAGGGTTATCCTTATCAGAAGATTCGCGTGACAATCGATCAAAACTTAGTCTTTCGAGACCAGGCTGTTAGCCTTTTTGATGGGAAGAAAGGAGAACCTCTACTAGAGGATGACTTCGTGATCATGGAAATTAAGGCTCCTGGGCAAGAACCTCAATGGTTAAAGGATATTTTAGAGAAGTATGGTTTGGTGAAACAGAAATTTTCAAAATATAGCTGTGCTTATCATAAATCACAA
>NZ_JAJNSA010000060.1:0-15115 GCF_027497875.1 Streptococcus sp. SM3
CAATTAAATCTAACTGTATTCAAGACTGTCTGATAAGTAAAATCTTTAACATCATCCCAAGACATCTCAAAGACTTGATTAGAACGATTTTCAGTTACATCACTGATGTCCATCAAGTAGATTCCCTTAGGTGTGAATGCCAGAATCTTAGGCTTCACACTCGACTGAACATAGTAGGAACCGCCTATAATGAAAAAATCAATAAAGGATTTCAACCATGTCTTTTTCTTAAAAGCCATCAGAAAATTCTTTTGCCCTTCAATGCGACAACTTGAAAGAAATGATGCAATCTGTTTTTCTGTCGCAAACTCCATAATAGCACCCATGATGATACCTCCATAACGATTAGTAAATAGGCAGATAAGAACTCTTCACATAAAAGAAGAACTTATCATTTGTTGCGTTTTATCTTACTTTTTAGTAGACAGTATCCCTCCTATAAAATTAATTTAATCTATGTATCCTCAATTAGCTATGAGAGACCTTCGAAAATAACTTTTCGCAACTTTTATTATATTCATTATATCATAAATCTGATAAACAATTTAAAAAATGTAAGCACTTTTCTTCCAACTTCGCTATCATTCTATTAAAAAACGACAGCTTCTTTCGAAACCATCGTTTTTCTTGAAAAATCCTTATTTGACGTGTTTTGCCAATTCTTCTTGGGCTTTTTTATTGGATTCTTCTTTTTCTTTCAGCCATTTTTCTTTGGCTTTTTCATATTCTTCTTTTGTGACTGTCTTATCTTGTACTTTGAGGTATTTATATGATTCAATACCTTTATTACCAGCTAATGAATATGGTTCTGAGAAAGGAACTGTCTTTCTCAATACTGGTGTTCCACCCTTAGACACATTTGGAATTGCTAAAGCGCTATCTACCAACCAAGCTTGGATATCAGCATACTTTTCATAGCGTTTTGCAAGATCTTGTTCCTTATTGGCTTCTTCCAACATTTGAGTGTAGACATCTAGTCCAACAGCCTTGGCCTTGTCATTGGCTTCACCTGGCTCTAAACCTAGATTTTGCATCAGACCACCAGAATTAACATTAAAGACATCAAGATAGGTTGAAGGATCTTGGTAATCAGGACCCCAACCACCGTTATATAGATCGTAATCTTTCTGAGCAGCAGTCTGAGCCAAATAGCTTGTATTGTCATAATCTTCAGTAGTGAGTTGTTGAATATCAATTACAACGTTCTCTGCACCTAAGGCTGCTTCAATAGATTGCTTCATAGAGTTTGCCTCTTGGACACCCTTTTTAGCAGCTTGGTCAACTGTCATGTCCAAGTGGATAGGAAATTGGACTCCTTTAGCTTGGAGTTCTTTCTTAGCCTCTGCAAATTTAGCCTTGGCTTTTTCAGCATTGTAGTATGGATCCTGAGCATCCGCAAAGTTGATTCCTTGCCATTCCTTACCATAATTCACCATCTTAGAGGCTACTACTTCACCAAAGTCTTTTCCGTTGATACTTACGAAGTTTGGAGGAACAACCAAGTTACGCAAAATCTTAGTTGCTCCATCTTCTCCCTGAGATTGAGCCCCGTAAGCTGTACGGTCATAGGCAAAATTAATGGCTTGACGGAAGTTCTTGTTAAGAACCGCTTCTTGAGTCGATTTCTTTTCAGCATCACTTGTTTTTGAAGTGAATTTATAAGATTTTCTATCTAGGTTAAAGTTTAAGAAGTAAGAAGTAGCATCCTGTAAACTATAGATGATATTGTCCTTATTCTTTTCTTTAATTCCTTCAAAACTTGAACTATTTGGATAAAGGCGAGCGTAGCTATAAGCACCCTCTACAAAGTTACGAGCCAGTGCATCTTGGTCACTACCATCATAATAGGCCAATTTCACATCATCTACAAAGACATTTTTAGCATCCCAGTAGTTAGGATTTTTCTTGAATTCAATGACAGATTTTGAAACAAAGGATTTCATCAAGAAAGGTCCATTGTACAAAATGCTAGATGGGTCTACCTTTCCAAAATCATCCCCTTTTGATTTCAAGAAATCCGCATTGACTGGGAAGAGAATGGTTGAAGTTGTTTTTGAGTTCCAGTAAGATTCTGGTCGTGTCAAGGTATATTGAACCGTTTGGTCATCAAGAGCCTTGACTCCGACAGTTGAAAAGTCTGTTGTTTTACCAGTGATATAGTCATCTAAACCAGCAACGGATTCTTGCACCAAGTACAAGGCTTCTGATTTTTTATCAGCTGCATATTTCAAACCAGTTACAAAATCTTGGGCAGTTACAGGAGCATATTCATCTCCATCTGCAGTATACCATTTAGCATCTTTACGTAGTTTGTAGGTATAGGTCAAACCGTCCTTAGAAACACTCCAATCCTCTGCCAAGGATGGAATATAGTTTCCATACTGGTCATTTTCCATGAGTCCATCTACCAAATTAACCACGATATCATTAGTTGTTGCACGGTTTTCTGCTAGATAATTCAAACTAGACGGATCACTAACATAAACATAGTTATATGTTTTTGACGCTGTGCTGGAATTTCCACACGCGCTTAATAAAATACCTGCACTTAATACGACACCTGCAAGCGTTGCATACTTGGCTTTAGACTTTTTCATCTCCAGAACCTCCTGATTTAAATATTTGTCTTATTATACAACTTGAGTTTTATTTAGTCAATAGATTTTTAAGTAAAATTTAAGAAAAATTAAATTACCATCTACAAACTTTAGTTATTATTCTACAAATTAATAAAAAAGAGAATAATTCAAGCATTTCATGATAGAAATGTTCAAATTATCCCTTTTATTTATAAATATTTTTTAAGTTAACTTTAATTTGATTCGTAAGCGATCTGCTTGGGCTTTTCCAATCACCTTATCCAATAAACGGGTACGGAGGCTCATAATTCCATAAACTCCTCCACCCATGGCACCGATAAGAGTTACATATAGAAAACTCCACAAACGTCCACTTGGTTGGAAGACAAATCCCAGTACCCACTGAATAGCGCCTACACCGATGAACATAACAAAAGTCAACAAACTGATTAAAATCGTTCTCCTAAATACCACATTACCTCTCATTCCTGTTACCCTACATAGTTCACGATAAATGAATAGAATAGGGATGATAAGAGCGATTGATGTTGAAATCAAAGGACCATAACTGTGAAAAAGATAAATTGTTGGTAATTGCAAGACTAGCTTAGCAACTGAACCATAGAAAAAGTAACGGATTGCTTTACGGTTATGGAACATAGCCTGAAGCATTGGTGACAAAACCATATATACACCCAAAATGGTTGACTGCAAGACCGCAAAGATAAACAAACCTAATGCCAAACCATCTGGCTTCCCGTAAAATATGGTATAAATAGGTTCACCGACCATGACCACTCCCACTGTTGCAGGAAAAAGAAACAATAGAAGCATCGTTAGATTATCTTGAATCAATTTAGAGGCAGACCTCAAATCACCTTTAACATAGTTTTCGGTCAAAAGTGGCAAGCCTACACCACCAATCGAAACTCCTAAGGAAATCAAAATCATAGTGATTTTATTAGGATTGGCTGAGAAATAAGAAAACATGACAACCAAGTCTTCATTACTATAGTTGGTAAACCAGCTCATACTATTGATGAAGGTCATCTGATCCAAAATCTGGAAAAGCTGGATAGCAGACCCTGTCAGGATAAAAGGAATGGCTTCCTTAATGGTATCGACCAAAAGACGCTTACTATTAATCTTATCTCCTGTTTCAAGGACTCTTTTAAGTAATCCTTCTTTGGCAAGGAAATAGATCAAAACTGCAAAACTAGCTACCATGCCGACAAAGGCAGCAAAGGTGGATTGGGTAACCGCTACTAGATAATCTCCTGAGCCCATTTTCATAATCATAAAGGTAGCTAAGAGCATCCAGATAACACGAATGACCTGCTCAGCAATTTGGCTCATGGCATAAGGTTTCAAGTTATTCATCCCTTGGAAGAAGCCTCGGATAACACTCATAGATGGGAAAATCAAGACCGCCCAAGCCAAACTCTGCATGATTGGGATCAGGTCTTTCCCTACACCCGACAAGTCTGCTAGCCATGGAGCAAAGAGATACAAGACTAAAGCAAAAACCAGACCTAGTCCTGTCATAAAGCCTAAAAAGCTCCGAATCAGGGCAAAGCTATGCTCTTCTTCTCGCATGGTATTATACTTGGCCACTTGCTTGGCCACCGCAACTGGAATCCCTGCTGTTGAAATCAGCAAGAACCAGGCATAGATATTATAGCCCATGGTGAAGAGACCATTTGCTGTAGCCGCATAAGACCCCATCCAGATATACCAAGGGATGATATAAATGGCACCGAGTAGACGACTGATAAAGTTACTAGCCGTTAGCCAAGCAGTCCCCCGTAACATCTGGGCCTGCTGGTGATTGTTTTCGTTAGACATAGATTCCTCATTTAATTTTAATCACTAGGAAAAATTCCTCATCTTCCATTATAAACTTTTCCTTGTCACTTGTAAATTTACGACTTTCGGTTTACAATAGAAAGTATGATTAAGATTGAAACCGTATTAGATATTTTAAAGAAAGATAGTCTCTTCCGTGAGATTATCGACCAAGGACACTATCACTACAACTACAGCCATGTCGTATTTGATACCATCTGTTATGACAGCCGCAAGGCCAAAGAGAAGAGCCTCTTTTTCGTCAAGGGGGCTTCCTTTAAGAAGGAATTTCTGCTTTCAGCCATCTCTCAAGGCCTCGGTTGGTATATGGCTGAAGAAGACTATGAAGTTGGTATTCCTGCTATTATCGTCAGTGATATCAAGAAAGCCATGAGTTTGATTGCCATGGAATTTTATGGAAATCCACAGGACAAACTCAAACTCCTTGCCTTTACTGGAACCAAGGGTAAGACAACAGCAGCCTATTTCGCCTATAACATCTTATCTCAAGGGCATCGACCTGCTATGTTGTCAACTATGAACACAACTCTAGATGGCGAAACTTTCTTTAAGTCTGCATTGACAACCCCTGAGAGTATTGACCTCTTTGACATGATGAATCAAGCTGTGCAAAATGACCGTACTCACCTCATCATGGAGGTATCCAGTCAGGCCTATCTGGTCAAACGTGTCTATGGTCTAACCTTTGATGTGGGAGTTTTCCTCAATATCAGTCCAGACCATATCGGCCCGATTGAACACCCTAGCTTTGAAGACTACTTCTACCATAAGCGTCTCTTGATGAAAAATAGCCGAGCAGTCATCATTAACAGTGACATGGACCACTTCTCTGTACTAAAAGAACAGGTGGCAGATCAAGACCATGATTTCTACGGTAGTCAGTCGAGCAACCAAATCGAGAATTCCAAAGCCTTCAGTTTTTCAGCTAGTGGTAAACTCGCTGGAGATTATGATATTCAACTCATTGGACACTTCAACCAAGAAAATGCCGTTGCTGCTGGACTTGCTTGCCTCCGTCTCGGAGCTAGTCTTGAGGATATCAAAAAAGGAATCGCTGCAACCCGAGTTCCTGGTCGTATGGAAGTCCTCACCCAGAAAAATGGAGCCAAGGTCTTCATCGACTATGCCCACAATGGTGACAGTCTGAAAAAACTCATCAATGTGGTTGAAACTCATCAAACTGGAAAAATTGCTCTGGTTCTCGGTTCGACAGGAAATAAAGGAGAAAGCCGTCGTAAGGACTTTGGCCTCCTCCTCAATCAACACCCTGAGATTCAAGTCTTTCTGACTGCTGATGACCCCAACTACGAAGACCCAATGGCCATTGCGGATGAAATCAGTAGCTACATCAATCATCCTGTTGAAAAAATTGCGGATCGCCAAGAAGCTATCAAGGCAGCTTTGACTATCACAAGTCAAGAATTAGATGCAGTTATTATCGCCGGTAAGGGAGCCGATTGCTACCAAATCGTCCAAGGAAAGAAAGAAGCCTATCCTGGAGATGCAGCCGTCGCAGAAAATTATTTATAAGATAGTAAAAAATCAAGGGAAATGAAACCCTTGATTTTTTCTATTTTTATTTAAAAGCGTTTTTCAAACCTTCAACGGCACCTTCTACAGCACCTTTAGCGTCTTCAACTACTTCTTTTGCCTTAGCAACTGTCTTTTCTACAGCACCTTCTGCTTCAGTCTTACCATCCCCAGTAACTTTACCAAATCCTTCTTTGATAGCGCCTGTTGCTTGTTCCAATTTGTTTTCAAGTGACATATGATTGTCTCCTTTAATTTTATTCCGATATGTGTTACCGGTTACATATAGTTTATACTTAATCCTAAGGAAAGTCAAACAATGTGCTCAGAAACAAAATTTCACGCTAAGTAGAAAGTTAATCTCTCCTTGTCAAAATCGACGGTCAACTCATACTTCCCCTCTTCATTTTGGACAATATAGTCTAGGACGACCAAACTATCCACAAAGATATCACGGCGTTTCTGTATAAGCTGGTCTTTTTTGAGAAATTTCAACAAAAAAGTCGTCATATATTTGAGAGCATACTCAGGATTAACATCTCCCAAAATGTCATAGAGATCCTGCTGTTTTTCTGTCAAAGGATACTGATGTTTGACCTTGTAGAAATAATTGGAAAGGGTCATTTTTGATCTCGCAAAGTCCGTCTTTTCAACTAAAATAGCTGCATTGGTTTGATTTCGTAATTCCGTCTCAAAACTCTGCTCTAACAAGGCTTGATAGGCCGGACTATCTTCGCTAACAAAAATCTCTTGATCCAGTTCGAGATTATCGAGTGATTCAAGCATAGGAAGATTAAGGTAATAGCGCTTATTTTCTCGTAGAATCAAGCCTGCCTTTATATACTCTTCCATGAGTTTATCAACTGCAACATCTGGAAATTGAGCCTTAATTTCTCGTAAAATCACATCCTCATGCTGGTCCAGATAGCGGATCAATTCTCTAAAAAATGGCTGTCTCGTCAAACGAGATGGATTAAAAATCTGAATCATGAAGATTCCTTTCTTTACATTCTAACAGAGGCGATGCTGCCAACTGACTAGGATTGGTCCCCGGCTGGTTCAAAGGAACAGGCAGACCTAGTCCTCTGTAATACTCTCTCCAAAAATCACTAATCTCCTGCTCCCCATCCCCAAATTTCATAGGTATGGTTTCAAATATCGGTAGAATTTCTGCCATGTACTGGAAACAGTAAAAACCAGCTTCATCTGGATAGAAAGAAGCATTATAAGGAGCTCCCAGATGTTTGCAAGCTTTTTCCTTCACAGACTGGATATCCATTTCTGGGTAAACATAGAGGTCGTACAAATGATTGGGCTCAAAGAAGTTTGCTGGTTCTTGACAGACCACACTAGCCTGTCCACTAGCGTGGTAAATCATCCCATCCAAACAAATCGCAACATGGCTATAGTCGCCTGTGGAAGTCTGGATGGCCTGCCCCATATCTGACTCATCTCTCACAAAAATCAAATCGCCATTTTCTAACATGCTTCACTCCTAGAAAAAAAGGAGCCGAAACTCCTTTCGATATAAGTCAAACTAGCCTTTCCTAATTTGAATTAACACTCAAAATCTTAAGCATTAAAGCTTTCAGTCAATTGAGGTACCACTTGTTTCTTACGTGAAACGGCACCAGCAAGGAAGGCATGATTGTTTTCAAGTTTGAAGTTGAAGGCTGCTTCAACCTTGTCCATGTTAGCACCAAGAGCCAAGATTTCTGAGTTTGAGTTGACGATATCTGTAATCATCAAGACAAAGTCAGAGTAGCCGTTTGCTGTGTTGGCAGCTTGCATTGCAGCTTCGATTTCTGCTTGACGTTCCAAAACTTCAGCGATGTCAACTGTGTTTACTTGGGCAACACGAACATTGTTTCCGTTCAATTCAAAAGTTTTAGCATCGATGTCAATCAATTCGTCAGCAGATTTGCTGGCCAAGTTAGTACCTGCCTTCAACATTGCAAGACCATATTCTTCCAAGTTCACACCAGCCAATTCAGCCAATTCAGGAGCAATAACCTTATCTGTTGGGTGTGTTGTTGGTGATTTCAAAAGAAGGGTATCTGAAATCAAACCTGAAAGCATCAAACCAGCAATCTCTTTAGGTACAGCTACACCATGTTCTTTGAACATACGGTAAACGATTGAAGACGCTGACCCAACTGGCTCCAAACGCATGTAGAGTGGGCTTGCAGTTTCAAAGTTAGCCACACGGTGGTGGTCTACAACACCATAAACTTCTACTTCAGCGATATCTGATACAGATTGTTGGAATTCATTGTGGTCAGTTAGGATAACTTGCTCTGCACCTTCTGCTTTGGCAGAAGTGATAACACGCGGTGCTTCTACACCAAAATAGTTCAAGACAAAGGCTGTTTCTTCATTTGGAGTTCCAAGTGCAACAGCTTCCGTATCCAAACCGTAAGCTTCTTTTGCAAGGTAGGCAAAGGCTACAGATGACCCGATGGCATCTGAGTCTGGATTTTGGTGACCAAATACTAGAATCTTAGACATGATAATACCTCATTTTGTTTATTCTCTTTATTGTAGCATTTTTTTCGCTTTTTGACAAAAGTAAGAGGAGTCAAAGGACTCCTCACGATTCTTCAAAATAACTGAGTAAATTTCTATCTTGATTTTCAGATAAAAATCTTTCCTTCTGTGGCCTCTTCTTACGCTTGAGAAGGGCTTCTGCCGACATGGCTTCTTCCTTACTGGCAAAACCTTGAGCATAGATGAGTTTGACTGGCAATCGTGCTCGTGTATATTTAGCTCCCTTCCCACTATTGTGGACAGCGAGGCGTCTTCTCACATCAGTCGTATAGCCTGTATAGTAAGATCCATCACGACACTCCAGCACGTACATATAAGCCTTATGATCCATAATAAATCTCTTCGAGTTCCGGCGTATAAGAGCCATCATCATTGTGGACAATGAGAGGTGGCAAAACCTTAAAGCCACTTGTCGAGCCATCCTTGATAGCCTCAATCAAGAGCATATTGGCTTCCTTTTCTCTTTTTGGATAAACAAACTGCAGGCGCTTAGGGGCTAGATTATGCCGTTGTAAGCTGTCCAAGATATCTAAAAGCCGATCAGGACGATGAACCATGGCCAAGCGTCCATTCGATTTAAGAATACTCTGGGCACTACGACAGATTTCCTGCAAATTGGTCGTGATTTCATGTCGCGCCAAGAGATAATGTTCACTCTCGTTCAGATTGGAATGAGGATCCACCTTGAAATAGGGCGGATTACACAAAATCATATCTACCTTACTTCCCTGAATGTAAGCAGGCATATTTTTCAAATCATCACAGATGACCTCCATCTGCTCTTCCAAACCATTCAAACGGACAGAGCGCTCAGCCATATCTGCCAAACGCTCCTGAATCTCAACAGCCAAAATCTGTGCCTGAGTCCGAGTGCTAGCAAATAGCCCAACTGCTCCATTTCCAGCGCAAAAATCCACTATCAAGCCCTTTTTAGGAAAACGTGGAAAACGTGACAAGAGAACACTATCCACCGAATAGCTAAAAACCTCTCTATTTTGAATGATTTTAATATCTGTCGAAAAGAGCTGGTTAATGCGCTCCCCCGATTTTAATAATTGTTCTTCTTCCATGGTCCTATTATAGCAAATTCATATTAACATTACAAAAGATAGAGGTTTCTAACTAGTGCTTCTGATTCTTCAAATGTTGGAGAGCTTCCTTGGTCCAAATTGGCATCATTCGTTTGAGAGGCGCAAAGCCGTAGTTAAAACGGTCGCTTGAAAAGCGTCTCCGTCTCGGAAACTGGTGCTTTTCTTCCTCCAAAGTGCGGATAGAAAGACTGGCTTTCCCTGTAAATTCATCTAAATCCACTACCTGAACCTGAACCTCTTCATCGACTTTCAAGGCTTCTTGGATATTTTCAATAAAGCCTGTCCGAATCTCTGAAATGTGAATCAGCCCCGTATCACCCGTCTCTAGCTCAACAAAGGCACCGTAGGGCTGAATCCCTGTAATACGCCCCTTTAGCTTATCACCGATTTTCATCTTAGTCCTCGATTTCAATTGTTTCAATCACGACATCTTCAACTGGCTTGTCCATAGCCCCTGTCTCAACAGCAGCAATGGCGTCCAAAACAGCGTAAGAAGCTTCATCAGCTAACTGACCAAAAACAGTGTGTCGACGGTCTAGGTGAGGAGTTCCACCTTGGTTAGCATAGATTTCTGCGATCGGTTCTGGCCAACCACCACGAGCAATTTCTTTCTTAGAATAAGGCAAATGTTGATTTTGCACGATAAAGAACTGGCTACCGTTGGTATTTGGACCAGCATTGGCCATGGAAAGAGCACCACGGATATTGTAAAGTTCTTCTGAGAATTCATCCTCAAATGATTCGCCGTAGATTGACTCGCCACCCATACCAGTTCCAGTTGGGTCTCCACCTTGAATCATAAAGTCCTTGATAATACGATGGAAAATGACACCATCATAGTAACCATCTTTTGAAAGAGCTACAAAGTTAGCCACTGTTTTAGGAGCATGTTCAGGGAAGAGCTTGATGCGCAAGTCTCCGTGATTGGTCTTAATAGTCGCCAACGGACCTTCTACTGTTTCAATATCTACTTGTGGGAAATGCAATTCTTTTTCTACCATACCAAATCCTTCTAAGGCATTAAAAATGCCATCTTCTTCTAGTGTTTTTGTTATATAATCTGCTTTTTCTTTGATTTTATCATGAGAAATTCCCATGGCAACGCTGATTCCAGCATAATCAAAGAGTTCCAAGTCATTCAGCCCATCTCCAAAAACCATGACGTTCTCTGGTTTCAAGCCAAGGTGTTCCACAACCTTTTCCACACCCGTCGCTTTGGAGCCTGAAATCGACACAATATCAGACGAATGTTGATGCCAACGAACCATACGAAGTTTGTCAGAGAGACTGTCAGGAAAGTGCAAGTCATCTCCCTTATCTTCAAAGGTCCACATCTGATAGATATCTTCTTTCTCGTGGAAATCGGGATCCACATCTAAATCAGGGTAAATTGGATTGATAGCTTCACTAATCATATCAGTGCGAGTCGACAACTTGGCATCGTGACTCCCAACCAAGCCATACTCAATTCCTTCTTGCTTGGCCCAAGAGATATACTCTTCAACATCTGACTTTTCAATCTGATGTTGGTAAATGACCTGACCTTTTTTATTTTCGATGTAGGCCCCGTTTAAGGTTACAAAAAAATCAGGCTTGAGGTCACGAATCTCTGGAACGACACCGAAAATCCCTCGTCCAGAAGCAATACCTGTTAAGATTCCTTTCTCACGTAATTGCTTAAAAACAGTTGGGATTGAAGCTGGAATAAAACCGGTCTTGGAATTTCGCAATGTATCATCAATATCAAAAAAGATAATCTTTATCTTCTTTGCCTTATATCTTAATTTGGCATCCATCTCACTACCTCTTTCAATCTAACTCTTTCCATTATACCATAAAGTAGGCAAATCCCACACCCCCAATGAAATCCTTGTCTCTTATCCGAATTCCTTTACTAGATACAGAACCAAATCATCATTATTTTGGCTAGTTGCATTCATTTCCAAGGGTTGATTTCGATACCAGACACCTGTCCCATCTGGAATATATCCCCGTCTGATATACAATCTCTGGGCAGGGCCATAGCCTAAGTGCAAACCTACACCAAGAGTGACCTTGTTCGAAACAAACTTGACTCGTTTTTCTGCTTCTTCTAGCAGTTGATTCCCAATCCCTTGATTTCGAAAAGGCTCAAACACATTAAAATCTGATAATTCTGGATAGACTTCTGCAAAAGGACCATGTTTAGCAGAGGGTAAAATGGTAACGTAGCCCGCTACAGCACCATCAATCTCTGCAACTAAAACTTCTCTCTCCCCACTTTCCTGTTCCAGAAAATATCTAGCCAAAATTTCCTCTCTACCAGGCCAACCCTGATTGATAAAGCCATGAAATAAGGATTCAATATCAGACTTAATCATATTTCTAATCGTACAATTCATCTTTAACTTACCCACCTTTACTCTTTCTATTACCATTATAGCACGCCAAGGTCAGAAAAAAACTATCTCGTGAAAAAGATCCAACCGGGTCGTGAAAAAGAGGTCCACTGGACCCAAACTCGCTCTCTCATTTCAAGGCTCGTGAAAAAAAGACCCAACCGGGTCTTAATTCGCTTTCTTTTTTCCGAGCTCATGAAAAAGAGGTCCGCCCGGACCTCTTTTTTAATCTTCGTTTACGAAAGGCATCAAAGCCATTACGCGAGCGCGTTTGATAGCTGTTGTTACTTTACGTTGGTTTTTAGCTGAAGTTCCTGTTACACGACGAGGAAGGATTTTCCCACGTTCTGAAACGAAACGGCTAAGAAGCTCAGTATCTTTGTAATCAACATATTCAATTTTGTTTGCTGCGATGTAATCAACTTTTTTACGGCGTTTGAATCCGCCACGACGTTGTTGAGCCATGTTTTTTCTCCTTTATAATTTTAATTGTCCATTAGAATGGTAAATCATCATCTGAAATATCCAATGGATTTGTTGCTCCAAATGGATTTTCATCACGTGAAAAGTCTGGTACTGAATTTGTAGGCGCTGAATAGTTTGCAGTTGGTGCAGAATAAGCCCCACCTGTGTGACCCTCACGCACACTACGGCTTTCCAACATTTGGAAATTCTCAGCCACGACCTCTGTCACGTAGACACGTTGTCCTTGCTGGTTATCGTAACTACGAGTCTGGATACGACCTGTCACCCCGATAAGTGAGCCTTTTTTAGCCCAGTTAGCAAGGTTTTCAGCCTGTTGGCGCCACATAACGACATTGATAAAATCAGCCTCACGTTCGCCATTTTGACTCTTAAATGTACGGTTTACTGCAAGAGTAAAAGTCGCAACTGCTACATTTGATGGGGTATAACGCAACTCAGCGTCACGTGTCATACGCCCTACAAGTACAACATTGTTAATCATAGTTTACCTTCTTACGCGTCAGTTTTGACGATCATGTGACGAAGAATGTCAGCGTTGATTTTTGAAAGACGGTCAAACTCTTTAAGAGCTGCGTCGTCGTTTGCTTCAACGTTAACGATGTGGTAAAGTCCTTCACGGAAATCTTTGATTTCGTATGCAAGACGACGTTTTTCCCAAGATTTTGATTCAACAACAGTTGCACCGTTGTCAGTCAAAATAGAGTCAAAACGTGCTACCAAAGCGTTTTTAGCTTCTTCTTCAATGTTTGGACGAATAATATAAAGAATTTCGTATTTAGCCATTGATATGTTCCTCCTTTTGGTCTAATGACCCCAAGACTTTACAAGGGGTAAGTGAGGTTCGCTCACAATAAACTATTATACTAGAAAACATTTTTTTACGCAAGTAAAAACACCGAAATATAAAAAGAAGATGACGAATCATCTTCTTAAAAAATACAACTCTATAGAGAATGATTAATATTTTAGTATTTATCAAACTATAGAGATTACGGATCCGTTTTACTGATTTTTACCAAAGACATCTCGATAGAGCATTCCTGTTCGTAAACTCTCTGCACCTCCTCCTAATTGCTCTACCAGCTCGTAGGCAAAGGCAAGGGCTGTTGAAGGGCCTCGACTGGTTGTCAATTGACCATCTACCACTACTGTTTCCTTGACGTAGTGACCATCAAGAATTTGCTCTTGAACACCGTCATAACAAGTGTACTGCTTGTTTTTCAATAGCCCTGCTTGATTGAGGGCAATTGGTGCAGCACAAATGGCTGCTAGTTTTTTTCCTTCTTGCTCGAAGCTTTGCAACTCTTGAATCAAGGCCTGATTATCGCGTAAATGTGCAGAACCAGGCATCCCTCCAGGAAGAACAATCATATCATAGTCTGATAAATCGCCATCAAAGACACGATCTGCTCTGACTTGGATTGCATGCGAACCAGTCACTTGCTCTTCAAAACCAACCATATCACAAGTAATATTTGCACGACGCAAGACATCTACAACTGTCAAAGCTTCAATTTCTTCAAAGCCTTGAGCTAACATAACTGCTACTTTTACCATGATTTTCTCCTTATTTGATTTGTTTTAATACAACCTTTTTCCGTTTGAATGGAACTTTTCCGCTCTTTTCTTCAGCTAGATTAGTCTGGTAACTCATCGATAAAAGCAAGCCAACGCCAATCAAGTTACTGATAATAGCCGATCCTCCTTGCGAAATAAAAGGCAAGGGAATCCCAGTCAAAGGAAGCAAACCTGTCACGGCACCGATATTCTCAAAGATATGGAAGAGCAACATCATAATCAAACCTGTAGAAATATAGGTATAGAACTGGTTATTTGATCTAAGAGTAATCTTCAACATACGATAAATCAGCATAAGATAAAGGGCGATAACAAGGACAGAGCCAATAAAGCCAAAATCTTCTGCTATAACCGTGAAAATCATATCCGACTCTCGAACTGGAATAAGCAGATTAGAAGCATTAAAACCCTGTCCAAACAAGCCACCGCTTCCAATGGCAATCTGTCCTTGAGCCTGCTGATAGGTCGTTGTTTGAGCAAAGTCAAATGGATTGAGCCAAGCCAAAATACGGTTGATTTGGTAGGTCGGCATTCCCAGTTGATGGAGAAAAGCCCGACCGTCCTTGCTGATAAAAATAGCTAAGAAACCAGCAATTCCAGTTACAGCAGTCACAAATACTGGGATAATAATTTTCCAAGAAACCCCCGATAATAAAACGATTCCTGAGAAAATGGCTACAAAAACCAAAGCCGTCCCTAAGTCACTTTGAAGTGCCAAAAGAACTAGGACTGGAATGGTAAAGAGAATCATCCAAAAAATTAATAAAAAGTCCAGCGGAACTGTGCGTCTCCATTCCTTATGTTTCTTTGTAAATTGGACAATGACACGGGCCAACATGAGGATATAGGATATCTTCATAAATTCTGACGGCTGGAACAAGGTAACACCATTTACCGATACCCAGTTTTTGGCACCCGTTGATGCAACTAAACTTGGATTATAAAAGACGATAGGTAAGACCATAAGTCCCAAGCCTAAAATATATAGAAAGGGTGTCACCTTCCAAAGAAATTCTGTATTGAAGAGCATGACCACAAAACCAATTACAAGTCCCAAGGC
>NZ_JAJNSA010000061.1:0-14598 GCF_027497875.1 Streptococcus sp. SM3
GAACCGCGTAATCCTAACATCTGAATTCGCGTTTTTCCTTGATAGCGTTCACTGATAATGGAAATGGCCTTGGCATTAATCATCCCAACACCCAAACCAAAAAGAATCCGTGTTCCAAAGACAAAGGGATAGGCTTGATACCAAAAGGGTGCTGTTCCACTCAGTGATAAAATCAGCAATCCCAAACTAATCTGTAATCGCTCAGGAAATATTTTTTCTAAGAAACCATTTAGTAATAACATAATCATGATTCCAAAGGAAGGCAAGCTCGCCAAGAGCTCAATTTGTTCCTTAGGATAGCCTTGATAATAGTCAAACATGGCTGGCAGGGCACTCGAGATGGAAAAGGACGTAATCAAAACGAGGGAGAGAGCCAAAATACTGGCCCGTTCTAAAAATTGTTTCATGAAATCTCTTTCTATATTTTCTCTTAATCTTCTGTCTCTTTTGATAGTTATCAAACAAGCAAGAAAAGAAGAAGCCTCTTTGGTGTACAGACTCCTTCTTAAACTAGAAAATGAATCCCTTGTGTCTTAGGATGACTTTCTCTTGATTTGCTTAATAAAGTAGAAGATAAATCCTGCCACCATATAGGCAACAAAGATAATCAGACACCACTTGAACACGACATCCCAACCCTTGTTCACATTCAAAAAGAAGTAAGGGAAGGGACTGACCTTAGAATTAGGAACATCAAGTTTCAGTACCAAGCCATTAAAAAGAGCAAAAATCATATAAAGCAAGGGTAAAATCGTCCACACAATTGGATCCCAAATCTTGTATTGACCCTGTTTGTCAAAAAAGAGGGTATCTGCTAAAAACCAAAGGGGAACGATATAGTGACAAAGGAAATTTTCTAGGGTATAGAAATTAGTCGCAATAGGCGCTAATAGGAAATGGTAAATCACACAGGTAATCATGATACTCATGGTGACCCCACCTTTTAAGCGCAAGAGGCTTGGCCTTTGCCAGTTTTCACCTAAACGGCTCATAACCTTTAGGAGGTAGAGCGTAAAAATCGCGACTAAAAGGTTGGACAGAACCGTATAATAGAGCAACATCCCAAAGCCACCATGCTTGGCGATTTCAAGATAAACTCCCGTAAAAGCCGCTAGAAACAAGAAGATACGGCTATAAAATACAAGTTTATAGTGTTTTGACATGCTTAAATTTTCTTCACAAACTCTGATTTGAGTTTCATGGCACCGAAGCCATCGATTTTACAGTCGATATTGTGGTCGCCTTCTACGATGCGGATATTTTTCACGCGCGTCCCTTGTTTCAAATCTTTTGGCGCACCTTTTACTTTCAAATCCTTGATGAGAGTTACTGTATCACCGTCAGCCAATTTATTTCCGTTGGCATCGATAGCAACAAGGCCCTCTTCTACATCTGCAACTTCAGCAGGATTCCACTCATAAGCACACTCTGGGCAAACCAGTAGGGCACCGTCTTCGTAGACATACTCTGAGTTACATTTTGGGCAATTTGGTAGGTTGTTCATGGTTTCTCCTTATCATCATTCACTATTCTTTGAAAATCAAAATTTCTCGAACAGCAACTATTATACCTTAAAATCAGCATTTTGACAAATGAGTCGCTGGAGAAGCAAAGAAAAAATCATGTAACTTTGTCTGCTACATGATTTTTAAAAGATAGTTTATCATGAGTAGTGATACAGAAACTCATGATAGAAAGGGATGCATTTTTCTTACAAACCAGGTGCTTGTCCAAGTTCTGCCGCAATCATCCAAACTGTTTTCTCAAGTTCAGCCTTAGCACCAACAAAGATATCGTTTGTCACATCATCGCCTTCTTCGTCAGTCACATCCAAAGCTTTTTGGAAAAGAGTGATGAGGTAGCGATAAATAGCTAGAACACGTTCCAAGCTTTCTTCAACGTTACGGAATTCTCCTTCTTCTTCTTCGATTTCACTGTGTTGAAGGAATTCTGTCAAAGTAGAGAATGGGCTTCCCCCAAGTGTGATCAAGCGTTCGCTGATTTCATCCAAGTGACCATCAAGAGCATCCATGTACTCATCCATTTTTGGATGCCATACAAGGAAACCACGACCACGCATGTACCAGTGCACTTGGTGCAAGGCAACGTGGGCTACGTATAAATCAGCAACAGCTTGGTTCAAGACTTCCTTTGTTTTTGCCAATGCTACTGGCGCTGCTTTTGTCAATGATGTTACGTCTTTTACTGCTTCTTTTTTCAATTCTACCATTTTATTTTACCTCATTCATTATTATTTGTAACCACTTCTTAGTGTTTACTCCCTTAGTATACTACTAATGAAAACCAATAGCAAGCCAAATGACTCACATGAGAAAAGTTGCAATAGACTGATAATTTAAGAAAAGTTTAGTTAGTTCTGATTAGCTCACTTTATCAGATTTACTTGAAAATTGGCTTTGGTAAAGTTCATAATAAAAGCCTTTTGCTTGGAGTAAGCTTTCGTAATTTCCCTGCTCAATAACCTGTCCATCCTTAAGAACGAGAATCTTATTTGCTTCTTGAATATTAGAGAGACGGTGAGCGATGATAAAGCTGGTTCTTCCTTTCATCAAGCGTTTCATAGCTTTTTGAATTAAAAGTTCCAAATGGGTATCAACAGAGGAAGTCGCTTCATTCAAAATAAGAATTTTAGAATTGTCTAAGAGAGCACTCGCGATGATCAACAATTGTTTTTGCCTGAGGGAAATATTGCTAGAGTCTTGGTTCATATCCATGTTATAACCACCAGGAAGAGTTCGAATAAAATGGTCTACATTTGCTGCTTTGGTGGAAAAAAAGAAAGGACTATATTTGTCCTTTCTCGATTTTAGCTTTTCTTCAACCCAATAATGTTGATAAAGAGTCGATTATTTTACAAAGTCAAGCAATGCCAAGAAGCTTTCAGCTTCAAGTGACGCACCACCTACAAGGGCACCGTCAACGTCTGGGCAAGCCATGTATGAAGCAACGTTTTCAGGTTTAACAGAACCACCGTATTGAACACGAACTTTATCCGCAACTTCTTGACCGAAGTCAGCAGCTACAACGTCACGAACAACTTTACACATTTTTTGTGCGTCGTCTTGTGAAGCTGATTTACCAGTACCGATAGCCCAGATTGGCTCGTAAGCGATAACTGATGCAGCAACTTGTTCAGCTGTCAAACCAGCCAATGCAGCAGATACTTGAGCACCTACGAATTCAGCAGCTTTACCAGCTTCGTAAGTTTCAAGTGACTCACCACAACAGATAATTGGAAGCATGCCGTTTGCAAAGATTGCTTTTGCTTTTTTGTTGATATCTTCGTCAGTTTCATGGAAGTAGTCACGGCGTTCTGAGTGACCGATAACAACATAGTCAGTACCGATTTCTTTCAAAACTTGTGGGCTAGTTTCACCAGTGAAAGCACCTGAATTTTCAAAGTAGCAGTTTTGAGCAGCAACTTTAAGGTTTGAACCTTTTGCAGCAGCAAGAACAGTTGTCAAATCAAGAGCTGGAGCTGCGATACCTGCTTCAACAAGATCTGATGAAGGAAGTTTTGATGCAACTGCTTCAACGAATGCTTTAGCTTCTTCTGGATTTTTGTTCATTTTCCAGTTACCAGCAATAAATGGTTTACGTGACATTTCACATACCTCTTTTTTCAATTTATTTTCTATTTATTTTATCACAATTATACACAGCTTGCAAATCTTACTCGGATTTCAAGCCTGCTTACATGGATTAATCCTTCCATAGATCCATAGCATTTCTGAAATCTGCAGATACCTGTGTCAACTGAGGATTGCTTGCTTCTCTCTCTGCTCTCTTAGCCTCAATTTGAGCCACACTTTTGATGCCTTCATGGCGCCAGTTTCTTAAAATCGCCTGAATGTACTTCCAGTTTGGTTTTCCATTCAAAACAGCTTCACGAAGAGCTTCCTTAATCAAGTCAGTACTGGTTCCATCTTCCTTAAGAGTCTTGGTCAAATCCTCAATCTCAAAAGGAGTCAACAAGCGTCCCAACTCCTGCTGGAAAGTTTCCACCAAATTCTTAAGCTGATTTTGAGGTGTCAACTGGTCTGAACTTGAATGAGCAGCTCCAAGCAAATTATCCAAACGTTCCAAGGCCAAACTAGCATCAAAAAGCAATTCGATTTCGCCATTTAATTCGATAGTACGATACTGAAGCAGCCCCCTCTCCGTCAGATTGGAAATAGCCTGATTGACATCCGAAATTTCCTTGCCAATCCTTTCAGCAATCTGGCTTGGCGACATTTCATCCAAACCTGTCGTATTTTGCAAATAGAAAAATTGCCAGACCAGAAAATCGTCGCTGGAAGGAAAGAGTTCCTTAAAATGCAAGAGCAGGGCACTTGGTAAAACCAAGTTCCCTGATTTAAAAGCGTCTAAATATGTCATAATTCCTCTTATAAATACCCAAATGCAGATGCATCGTCTTCTATTTTTCTCCAGTCAAAAGGCGTCTCCTGATAGACCGCATAATTCACCCAGTTACTGAAAAAGAGGGCTGCTGATGAAGACCAACAAAGACAAGGTGTCTGGTTGACATCATCATCCTTAAAGTAATTTTCTGGAATATGTGGGTCTAAACCTGCATCACGGTCCCTAAAATACTCTTTTGCCAAGGTATCACGGTCATATTCCAAATGCCCAAAACTATAAATTTCTCGCAAATCACGACTGGCCAAAATAGAAACTCCAACCTGAGGTCCTTCTGATAAAATTTCAAGATTGGTTTTGTTTAAGATTTCTTCCTTAGAAATCTCCGTGTGCCGAGAATGAGGGGATACATAGCTATCGTCAAAGCCTCTAAAGAGAAGATGACCTTCCTTTAAAGTATCCTGAGGATAAATACCTGATAACTTACTGTCCATCTGGTATTTTTTCACCCCATAGCGCAAATAAAGACCAGCCTGAGCCCCCCAACAGATATGAAGGGTCGAATAGACATGGGTCTTGGACCACTCGATTACCTGACTGAATTCCTCCCAATAGTCCACTTCCTCAAATGGTAAATGCTCAACTGGAGCACCTGTGATAATCATCCCATCAAAATACTCATCCTTGACTTCAGGAAAAGTTTTATAAAAGGTCTCCATGTGCTCTGAACGAGTTGTTTTAGAACGGTGACTCTCCATATAGAGAAAATCAATATCCAGTTGCAGGGGTGTATTGGCCAAATGGCGCAACAACTGGGTCTCTGTCACTATTTTTTGTGGCATGAGATTTAAAATTAATATCTTCAAAGGACGGATATCTTGGTGGGCCGCACGTTGATCATCCATGACAAAGATATTCTCTGTCCGTAAAATCTCAACAGCTGGCAATTTTTTATCAATTCGAATCGGCATAACCCTCTCCTAACTGTATTCTTTCAGGAATCATTGCATATGTTTGAAACTCTTCGAAAATCAAATTCAAACCGCGTCAACGTTGCCTTGCCGTACTCAAGTACAGCCTGCGACTAGTTTCCTAGTTTGCTCTTTGATTTTCATTGAGTATGAAACTAAATCTCAAACACTTAGTCCTTCTATTATACTGCAAGAAGATATAGTTTTCAATTATACTTTTTCTCTAACTATCTATAGTCTATTTTTATATCCTAATGTAGAGAAAACAGCCCTAGGGACTGTTTTTCATTAATAATGCATCAAAACTTTGTAGTCGTAGTCACCGATTTTTTCACGGCCGTTTAATTCATCCAATTCAACAAGGAAGGCACAACCTGCTACAACACCACCAAGCTTTTCAATCATTTCGATAGTTGCCTTAACAGTTCCACCTGTTGCCAAGAGGTCATCCACGATAAGAACACGTTGACCTGGCTTGATGGCGTCAGCATGCATAGTCAAGGTATCAACACCGTACTCTTTTTCATAGTCAGCAGAAATGACTTCGCGTGGCAATTTACCTGGTTTACGAACAGGTGCAAAACCAATTCCCAACTCAAAGGCAACTGGACAGCCCACGATAAAACCACGAGCCTCAGGACCTACAATCATGTCTATTTTCTTGTCAGTAGCATACTGAACGATTTCACGAACAGCATAGCTATAAGCATTTCCATCAGCCATCAAAGGACTAATATCACGGAAGGTGATGCCTTCCTTAGGATAATTTTCAATTGTTGCAATATAATCTTTTAAATTCATCTTTTTCTTTCTTTCAAAGTTTTTACTCTCTATTATAGCATATTTTTTAAGAAAGAAAAAAGGAAAAGTTAACTTCAATAATTATCTAACGATTTGACGATTTATAACTAGCCATAGCAATAAATCCCAATTTCTGTTTATTCTTAGCAAACATTTTATACATAGTTAAAAACTGCTTTCTATTCTCCTTTTTACAAGCATTTACGCAAATTTTCAAAGTTCCTAGCCAACCTTCGTCATAAATCATACCTGATAATTTCATTAATGTCATTTCACCAGTCAATACTTTCACATCACGATAACCTGATTCTATCATTACCTGTTCCCAACCATCTTGAGTTAAAGGACCTACATTTACATGAATTGCTTGTGACAATTCCTGTCTGACAGACTCTTTAGCTTCCTTAAGAAGCACATCATGTGTCAAGAGAAGACCTCCAGGTTTTAATACCCTTAGATATTCTATTACACATTTTTTCTTAGCTTGATCGGCTTGCATAGTCAGCATAGCTTCATTTATAACAATATCAAAACTAGCATCTTCATAAGGAAGTTTCATTGCATTTGCTCTTTCAAACCTAATCAAATGACCAACACCTGCCGTTTCAGCAGATTTTTTAGCCACTTCTAAAGCTTGAGCATCCATATCAACAGCAGTTATCTTACAACCAAAACGCTGTGCCAACTCAATTGCTGTAGTTCCCCTATTACACGCAACCTCTAGTATTCTCTTTTCTTTTGAAAATTCTCCTTCTGCAATTAACCAATCTGTGGCACGTTTTCCACCTGGACGTAAGCGTTTTTTCCCCAATTTTGCTAAAAACTTATGACCTGCTTCTGACATTTGAACACCTCTGTTTTTTCTTCATTATAACATAAAATGATATTGTCTGACAATTCTAATCTATTATTTAATGAACTAGAATCAAAAACATATAAGCTACCATGACTAGATCAAAAATCTATTAATCACCTCTCTAATTCAAATTCAACTCCTCTCATCATTTACACATTTAGGTTACGGCTATTTTTTGTACTTTGGAATTGCTCTCATCTTCATCAGCTATACGAATCTTCATCTTTCTGTTCGTAAAGCCACGATTTCGCTATTCCTTCCTCTGCCAACTCTTATTTCCAGCGTCAGACTTAAACAGTCTATCCTAATTCCGTTCGATCAGCTACTCACAATAGTTAGACTTGGGAATCACTTTTGGGTTTACTAGTATATGATCCCCGCAGAGGATTTACACCTCAGATGAACGGAATGTTCGTCGCACCTAAAAAAAACGAGCACTTTCGTACTCGTTCTCTGATATAAACTACTGATTAAAGTGAGTTTACGTCAACTTTGATACCAACACCTTGAGTAGTTGTGATAGTCAAGTTTGTTACGTAAGTTCCTTTAGCTGTAGCTGGTTTTGCTTTTTGGATTGTTTCGTTGAAAGCTTTGAAGTTTTCAACCAATTTTTCAGCTTCAAATGATACTTTACCGATGATTGCTTGAACGTTACCTGCACGGTCAGCACGGTAAGTGATTTTACCACCTTTAGACTCTTCAACTGCTTTAGCAACATCCATTGTTACAGTACCAGTTTTAGGGTTTGGCATCAAGTTACGTGGTCCAAGGACACGTCCAAGACGTCCAACAAGAGCCATCATGTCAGGTGTAGCGATAACTACGTCGAAGTCCAACCAACCATCGTTGATTTTAGCAACAAGGTCATCTTCACCAACAAAGTCTGCACCAGCAGCTTTTGCTTCTTCAGCTTTTGCACCACGTGCGAAAACAAGAACGCGTGAAGTTTTACCAGTACCATTTGGCAATACCATTGCTCCACGGATTTGTTGGTCAGCTTTTTTAACATCGATGTTCAAGTTGTAAGCAACTTCTACAGTTGCGTCAAATTTTGCAAAGTTAGTTTCTTTTGCAAGTGCTACAGCTTCTTCTACGCTGTATGCTTTTGTGCTGTCGATTTTCTCAAGAGCAGCACGAAGTTGTTTGCTTTTTTTAGCCATTTTCTATTCTCCTTGTAAGTGGTTCAATCGATTTTCATCTCCCACGTCACTCCTCGAAATGATGAAGTCTTGCGGGTTTTCAGTCTATTAGATTCTTTTCCTACTTAGTTAAGTTCCCTTGCTGTACCCAAGTACAAGCATCAGTCACTTGCCTAGTATGAAAAGCAACTAATAGACTGCTGTGAGATTTTCTACTGTGTTATTGATTAGTCAACAACAGTGAATCCCATAGAACGAGCAGTACCTTCGATCATACGCATTGCAGACTCTACGTTTGCTGCGTTCAAATCTGGCATCTTAGTTTCTGCAATTTCTTGTACTTGTGCACGAGTAACTGTAGCAACTTTAGTTTTGTTAGGTGTACCTGATCCTTTTTCAACACCTGCAGCTTTTTTCAAAAGAACAGCAGCTGGTGGTGTTTTAGTGATGAAAGTAAATGATTTATCTTCGTAAACTGAGATAACAACTGGAATAATCATACCAGCTTGGTCAGCTGTACGAGCGTTGAACTCTTTTGTGAATCCCATGATGTTGATACCAGCTTGACCAAGAGCAGGTCCAACCGGTGGAGCTGGTGTAGCTTTACCAGCAGGGATTTGCAATTTTACAAGTTTCTCGACTTTTTTAGCCATTTTTAAATCCTCCTTTGTGGTTTTGGCGGTAATTAAAGATTTTTACCTCCCACAAGTATGCTTTACACATACTCATCTATTATACACTATTTATCTGGAATTGCAAGGAAAAAGTTTATTTTTTAATCGACATAATCTCCGCCTTCAAAGCCATAGTATTCTTCCAAACTGAGGCCACTAGCTGCAATCTCTTTAGCCTCTTTTCCGACATAACGAAGGTGCCATTCCTCAGCCATATAGCCTGTTTCCTTTTCCTTACCTTTAAGATAACGGACAACAAAACCATAATCAGCCGCATGGTCCAAGAGCCATTGGGCCGCTTTTTCTTCTGTCACCAAATCACCATTTGTCCCAATCACATCAAAGGCCAAGCCTGTCTGGTGCTCGCTATAGCCAGGGCGGGCAGAGTAACGGTCTGCTGCAGCCTTTCCATCTTTATTGACATAATCTTGATAGAGGTTAGTCTGAGTCTCGTAACTTCTAAAACCACTGTATTGATCACTAATTGGGAAACCTGCCTCTTGCATAGCTTTGATGAGTTTGAGCAACTCTGCTTTTGCTGTTGGATTTTCCCCTGGATTGTAGTCTTTAGATAATGGATAGTGTTTATTTGCTACGATAATTTCATCGTATTTCCCTTGAATACTGTAGTAGTCACCTTTATTAACCACTTCTGCTTTTTTCTGGGTGGCTTCTTGAGGCTTACTTCCGACTGTTCCATCAGCTTTGGCTGTTTGTTCTGCTTTAGCTGCTCCATCTTCATTTTTTGCTTTTTCTTGTGAACAAGCTGCTAGACTCAAGGCTAGCAAGGCTGTCAAGACAAGGTATCTTTTTTTCATTTCTACTCCTTTATTTCTAATAGGTTGTCTACTTCTGGCGATAAACAATTGACTAATCTTTTAATCTCTTCCGGTTTTGCTTGGCAGGTTTCTGCTGTCATTTCTTCAAAGGGAACCCACCAAACTGGACCACGTCCATTGAGACCGTGACCATTCATGTCACCTGTTCGTCTAGGAAACAGATGCCAATGAAGATGAGCATCACCATTTCCTAGCAGTTCGATATTCATTTTCTCGGCAGCAAAGGCCTTAGCAACCGCCTCTTGGACCACACTCATTTCTTCTAGAAAACGGAGTCTTGTCTCCTTTTTCAAATGGTGCAATTCGGTAACGTGTTCCTTGGCTAGAAAAAGACTATATCCTGCAAAATACTGGTGGTCTCCAATCACAAGATAGCCTGTTTCCAACTCTTTGACAAAGTAGGGATTTTCTCCAGCTTTGATAAGGTCAATTCTCTGGCAAATCAAACACATATTAGTCTACCAATGCACTCTTAAGATAGGCATCAACCATACGCTCCGTTGCAACCACCGAGTCAATATGAGTACGCTCATAAGAATGACTAGACTCGATACCAGCACCGAGAAGGGCATGTTTGACTTCTGCCCCTGCAGACATAGCTGCTGAAGCGTCCGAACCATAAAATGGATAGATATCCAGCTTAAATGGAATATCTTGCTCTTTAGCCAAAGCAACCAAGTGTTGACGGAAGTCGTAGTGATAAGGTCCAGAAGCATCCTTGACACAGATAGACACTGTATATTCGTCTGTTTGCTGGTCATCTCCCATAGCTCCCATATCCACAGCCAGATATTCTACTACCTGAGCAGGAATATTAGAATTAGCCCCATGCCCCACTTCTTCAAAGACTGAAAAAGCAAAATGGGTTGTTACTGGCAATTCAATCTTCTCTTCCTTATAAATACGAAGCAGGTTAAGCAAAATCGCTGCGCTGACCTTATCGTCCAAATGACGAGACTTGATAAAACCTGTCTCTGTCACGACAGTTCGTGGGTCAAAGCTGATAAAATCACCGACTTCAATTCCCAAGGCACGAGTTTCTTTTTCACTAGTTACTTTGGCGTCCAAACGCACTTCCATATTGTCTTGGGTGCGTTCTGCAGTTCCTGCATCCTTATAGACATGGCAAGAAGTTTGGTGGATGAGGATGGTTCCTGATACTTTTTCACCTGTGCTAGCCACATGAACGGTACAGTTTTCACCTTCAATCATGTTCCAAGGGAAACCACCGATACGATCCATTTTGAGACGGCCATCTGGTTTAACAGCACGGACAATAGCACCCAGCGTATCTACATGGGCAGTCACATAGCGGTGTTCTTCATCATTTTGACCTTTGATGGTCACATTGACACCGCCCTTAGCTGTGCGAACCGGCTGGTAACCAAAACCTTCTAGAGTCTTGACTAAATAGTCCGAAATCTCCCGAGTGAAGCCAGTTGGCGATGCAATAGCTGTCAGTTCTTTGATATATTCTACTGTTTGATTCATTTCTTCACCTCTTTTGCTACCTATTATAACACATTTATCATCGGATAAAAAAAGAAAATCACTCCTGTAGACTTGGCTACAAAAGTGATTTTAATGATTATTCCATTTCAAAAACATCGCTTTCTTGCTTGTTTGGTAGAACCAATGAGAGCAAGATTCCGACAACGGCTGGTACTAACCATGGGAGTGATGCCTTGGCAAAAGGAAGAGCATTGACAAGATTTGCAAGAAACTCAACCTTAAACGAGCTTCCTAATACGCTTGCAATGGCAATAGCTGTAACCACAGCAATTGTCAACTGCATACCTGGTTTTGAAAGAGCTACAAATTTGTTGACAATGACAATCATAACGATAGCAATCGTGATTGGGTACAAGATAACCAGTACTGGAATTGAGTACTTGATAATTGCATCAAGACCCAAATTAGCAATGGCAAATCCGATCAAGGTAAAGGCTGTAGCATAAACCTTATAGCTGATTTGTGGGAAACGTTCATTAAAGAACTCAGCTGTTGACACAATCAAACCAACTGTTGTTGTGAAGCAGGTTACAGTAACCATAGCTGCAAGGAAGAGTTGGGCTGTTGAGCCAAAGATTTCTTGAGTAGCTTGTGACAAGATGTAAACACCTGGTGTTCCACCCTTCATCGCTTCAGCTGGTACTGGGAAATGATTTCCAAGGAAACCTAAACCGATGTAAAGAGCGCTAAAGGCAAGGGCAACAACGATACCAACCACCCAAATAGTCGAAATGTATTCTTTCTTACTTGAAAATCCAAGTTGTTTCAAGGTTTGAACTGCAATCACACTAAAGGCAACTGAGGCAAGGGCGTCCAAGGTATTATACCCTTCTAGGAAACCTGTCCCAAAGGCAGAAGCTTGATAAGCAGCTGAAGCAGCTTGAGGACTTGTTCCACCGTATTTAATAGCTCCTAAAACAACCAAGATAACAATCAAGATTGCAAAGACTGGCGTTAAAATACGGCCGATACGGTCTAAGATTTTTGATGGATTAAGCGAAATCAAATAGGCTGCTGCAAAATACAGAACTGTAAAGACAATCAAACCAAGACCTTTATTTGCATCCGATAAAAGAGGGCTAATCCCTACTTCGTAAGCTGTTGTAGCTGTACGTGGTATAGCAAAGAATGGACCGATTGACAAGTAAAGAACTGAGAGGTATAGAGTCGCAAACCAAGGCGCTATCTTTGTTGAAATCTCGTAGATATATCCTTTAGGATTTAGCGTTCCAATAATAAGAGTCAAGACGGCGATACCGACGCCTGAAAAGACAAAACCTGCGATGGCAGGAAGAAAATGTTCTCCAGATAGAGCACCTAGAGAAGGCGGAAAAATCAAGTTCCCCGCACCAAAAAATATTCCAAACAGGAGCAAACCTGTTAGGGCACCTTTTTTAGCCATGAAAATCTCCTTCATATTTATAAAATACTGACCTAGTATATCATGAATAGGAGTATGAAAAAAGCTTCACGAAGTAAATATTGAATGTTTTCAAGATTCTTAAAAATGAGAATTGTCTAAAAATAAAATCCCCTACCCAGTCCACGACAAGTAGGAGAAATGCAAATTTTTAAAGTTCTTCAAAGGCCATCATGCCACCTTGGACATTGATAACCTCATAACCTTGTTCTGATAAGAATTGGCAAGCACGCGCCGATCTCATTCCAGATTTGCAAATAACATAATGTAACTGATCCTTGTCCAATTGATCATAAGTATCAGCCAATTGACTCAGAGGAAGATTCTGAGCACCTTCTAGATGAAGAGCTTCAAACTCATCCACTTCTCTCACGTCCACTAGAGAAAGTTGGTCGTTTTTGTAAAGCTGATAAAATGCGTCAAAGGTTATTTCTTTCATTCTTTTTCTCCTAATACTCTTCGAAAATCAAATTCAAACCACGTCAGCGTCGCCTTACCGTACTCAAGTACAGCCTGCGGCTAGCTTCCTAGTTTGCTCTTTGATTTTCATTGACTATAAAATAGTTTTAATTCTTTTTTTCAAATCCGGCACCACTTCTGACTCAAACCAAGGATTTTTGGCCATCCAGATTTGATTTCTAGGCGAGGGGTGAACTAATGGAAAATAGGTTGGCAAGTAGTTCTGGTAATGTTTTACCCGTTCTGTCACTTTGCCACTGACTTTCTCCTGTAAATAGTAGGCTTGGGCATATTGGCCAATCAAGAGGGTCAATTGGATATCTGGTAATTCTTGCAAGAGCTGTGGATGCCATTTTTCGGCAAATCCTGCTCGAGGTGGTAAATCACCTGAATTGCCATGCCCCGGAAAGTAGAAATCCATGGGCAAA
This sequence comes from Streptococcus sp. SM3, assembly GCF_027497875.1. Next base: position 13,483 of record NZ_JAJNSA010000061.1, read on the forward strand.
ACTGCGAAATAACCTGAGTTGTAAAAGGTGTCCTCATCCACACCTAGCCAGTCTCTCAGGCGGTCACCACTCTTATCTTTCCAGTAAAGACCTGCTTTTTGGGTTTTAAGTCCAGGTGCCTGACCGATGATATTGATGCGAGCAGTCTTTGGCGCTGCAAAGAGAGGCTCAATGCCACGCTTTGTATAGGTAGCATTCTGTGAATCTGCCATAATAGCCTGCTTGATTCTTTCAATTTGAGACATCTACTTTCCCTCCAAAAAGAAGTCTAAGCATAAGATCTCAGACTTCTATCGTTTTATTTGATCAATTCGTAAATAGCTTCGGCATAGATTGCTGCAGCTCGGAAGAGATCGTCCAAGGCGATAAATTCATTGGCTTGGTGCATGGTGTCAATTGAGTCTGGGAACATGGCACCATAGGCAACACCTCGTTCTAGCAAGCGACCAAAGGTTCCACCACCGATGACTTGCTCGTGACCTTTAAGACCAGTTTGTTTTTCATAAACATTCAACAAGGTTTGCACAAGTGGATCTTCCATTGGCACATAGTGAGGCGTGTGACCGTGTTCAGACAAGCTAACAGAAGCAACTGGCAAGTTTTCAAGGATTGACTTGATTTGTTCTGGACTTGTTCCTTTTGGATAGCGGATGTTAAGGGCAATGGTATTGTCAGCACTTGTTTCATCGAAGCGGAAGACACCGGCATTCATAGAAAGAGCACCCATCTTTTCATCCACATGAGCAATCTTGAGATTTTCACCCTCATGGTCGTTCAAGAGAATTTTACCAGCGATGTCAAGGTAGTCTTTGGCTGGACCAGCGAAGTTAAACTGGCTAAGGAAGAGGGCTAGGTAAGTCGCACCATTGACACCTGAAGCGGGCATAGCACCGTGGGCTGATTTACCAATGATGGTAACCTTGTACTGACCGTTTTCTTCTTGGAGTTCTCCTCTAAGTTTGTGTTCTGCAACAAAGGCATCTAGTTTAGCTTGCAAGTCAGTCAAATCACCTGAAACGACTGCTGTTGCTGATTCTGGTACCATATTTTCACGTAAACCACCTGTAAAGCTGTGAAGACGGGCAGCACCTGCATTTTCACCTGCAAAGTGGAGGT
>NZ_JAJNSA010000062.1:0-14025 GCF_027497875.1 Streptococcus sp. SM3
GATTTTGGTTTCTACCATGTTTGCCAATAATGAGACAGGAACCCTACTGCCCATTTCTGAAATTGGCCAAATACTCAAGCAACACCCTGCTGCCTATCATGTCGATGCAGTTCAGACTATTGGTAAAATACCAATTCATCCCGAAGAATTAGGCATTGATTTTCTCACTGCTTCGGCCCACAAGTTCCATGGTCCTAAGGGAATCGGCTTTCTCTACGCATCTAGCATGGACTTTGATTCCTATCTCCATGGCGGAGACCAAGAACAGAAAAAACGTGCAGGGACTGAAAATCTTGCTGCCATCGTAGGCATGCTTGCGGCCCTAAAAGAAGACCTAGAAAAGCAAGAAGACAATTTTCAACATGTACAAAATCTAGAAACTGCCTTTCTGGCAGAGCTAGAGGGCATTCAATATTACTTGAATAGAGGACAACATCATCTCCCTTATGTTCTCAATATTGGATTTCCTGGCCAGAAAAATGACCTCTTGCTCCTTCGGCTAGATTTAGCTGGAATTTCAATCTCTACTGGCTCAGCCTGTACTGCAGGCATTGTTCAATCAAGCCATGTTCTTGAAGCCATGTACGGAGCAAATTCAGAACGCTTGAAGGAATCTGTTCGCATCAGTTTGTCGCCACAAAATACTGTTGAAGATCTACAAACCCTCGCAAAAACCTTAAAAGAAATTATCGGAGGTTAGCCATATGGCATTTGAAAAAACCATTCACTTAAAAAATTGTCGTTACGACTACACTCTTAGTCCTTCTGTTAAGAAATTCACCCTTAAGGACAACACCTTTTTTGAGACAAAAGTTGGTAACTATGAACTAACTCGCCTGCTTGAAAAGGTTCCAAACAGCGGTGAAGGCTTCCAACTCAAAATCATCATTAACAAGGAACTTACAGGTGCTAAAATCAATATCACTGACAAGTTTGGGCTACGTCTAGTTGATATTTTCAAATCAGAAGACCACCACATTCATCAAGAAAAATTCTACTTCCTCATGGATAGCTTAGTAGAGCGTGGTGTCTTTACAAAATCGGAAAGATAGGTCCCATATGTTTGAACTGACCTATAAGGACAACTATCATGTAGAGCGTACACTCAAGTATGAGGATTATGAAGCTCTCATGCTGGCTCTGTCAGGATGTGTGACCCTACCAGATACACTTTATGTGACTTCTCTGACTTTTAAGGGCCAGAAAGTTTATCAAGGGCTGGTCGGAGACCTCTACCGTTTTCTATCACATGCAGATTTTTTACATCAAAACTAAGATTTTTCTTAGTTTTTTCTTATTTTTGTTGATTTTTTCACAATGTTTCTATAAAATAGAAGAATAGAAAGGTTGTGATTTTGTGAAAGATAAACAGTCTGCTATTCCAAAAGCAACAGCGAAAAGACTCTCTCTCTACTATCGAATTTTTAAGAGATTTCATGCAGAAAAGATTGAACGTGCCAACTCTAAGCAAATTGCAGAGGCTATCGGTATTGATTCCGCGACCGTACGTCGTGATTTTTCCTACTTTGGTGAACTAGGTCGCCGTGGTTTTGGCTATGATGTCAAAAAACTGATGACATTTTTTGCCGATTTACTCAATGATAACTCCATTACCAATGTCATGCTGGTTGGTATTGGAAATATGGGTCATGCCCTTCTCCACTACCGCTTCCACGAGCGTAACAAGATGAAAATTATCATGGCCTTTGACCTAGATGACCATCCCGAAGTCGGTACCCAAACTCCTGATGGAATTCCCATTTACGGGATTTCTCAAATCAAGGATAAAATCAAGGATGCTGATGTGAAGACTGCTATCCTGACAGTTCCCAGCGTCAAGTCACAAGAGGTTGCCAATCTATTGGTGGATGCTGGCGTGAAAGGAATTCTCAGTTTTTCACCAGTCCATCTGCATTTACCAAAAGACGTGGTCGTTCAGTATGTCGATTTGACAAGTGAACTCCAAACCCTCCTCTACTTCATGAGAAAAGAGGATTAGAAAGCGAAAATCATTTTATGAAAAAACCAGTTATTGGGATTACAGGAAACGAAAAAACTCATCCAGATGATGACATCATGATGAGCTACGTAGCAAAAGGCTTTGTTGAAGGCGTTAAAGACGCTGGAGGGATTCCCATCATCCTACCGATTGGTGATCAAGAAATGGCCTGCCACTATATCAGTATGATTGACAAACTCATCTTGACAGGTGGGCAAAATGTTGATCCAAAATTCTATGGTGAACCAAAAACCATCGATAGCGATGACTACCACCTTCAAAGGGATATCTTTGAACTGGCCCTCATCAAGGAAGCTATTAAACAGAAAAAGCCAATTTTTTCTGTCTGCCGTGGAACTCAACTCTTTAACGTTGCCATGGGTGGAACTTTATACCAAGATATCGAAGACCATTGGCAAGATTGTTCTGCCGAATACACAACCCAACGCTTGGTGACAGAACCTGATACAGTTCTTCGAGAAATCTATGGAGAAATCTCCCATATCAACTCCTTCCACCATCAGAGTATTAAGGATTTAGCACCTAACTTAAAGATTGCGGCCCATGATCCTAAGGATGGTATCATTGAAGCTGTCATGAATACGGATGATGTCGCCTTTCTCGGTGTCCAATGGCATCCAGAATTTCTATTTGAAAATCGTCCCAAAGATAAAAACCTCTTTGACTATGTCGTTAATGAACTTTAGATTAAATCCGTCTTTTCACGATAACTAAAGTAATTAGAATGAGAGACAATCAAATGGTCCAAGAGGACAATCCCCATCAGGTCACAGGCTTCTTTTACAAGTTTGGTGACATGATCATCATTTCGGCTAGGCGCTACCGCTCCTGAAGGATGATTGTGAACTAAGATGAGAGAGGTCGCCATATGCTTGATAGCATAGTGAAGAATCTCCCGTGGTTCAGCGATACTACGAGTAGCTGAGCCGATAAAAATGGTCTGTTGATGGATAATTTGATTTTGAGTATTGAGATAGAGCGCCACCAGGTGCTCTTGTTTTTTATGTCCTAACTCCTGCTGCATCTTCTTGGCCAACTTTTGACTGCTGAGAATACTTTCCATCTCAAGAGTCTCATGTTTGTGAATACGATGGCCCAGTTCAATCATAGCTTGTAATTCTATAGCCTTAACACGCCCGATACCAGACAGACTCTGCAATTCCTGCAGTGTCATTTTTTTCAAATCCGTTAGGCTTGAAAGATTGTTCAAAACTTTCTGGGCAATTTCAAAAACGCTAGCTTGACGTGTTCCTGTCCTAAGTAAAATAGCTAGCAACTCTTGATTACTGAGCGCTTCAACTCCTTCTTTTGCCAGCCTTTCTCTTGGTAATAGTGAATCTTCTTGGAATGAAATACTATACATAAAAATCCTCCTCACTTTATTATTCGTGAGAAGGATGGAAAATTAGGTTTTTTTCTCAATTGGAGCCACACTGGCTAAAAGTTTTTTCAAACCTACTTCTGGGAAATTGATTTTTAATTCCTGCGTAGCACCGCTACCTGAAACTTCCAGAACAGTTCCCTCTCCCCACTTCTTGTGGAGGGCAATGTCACCAATAGACCAATTTGCTTCACTAGACGCTGATTTTACGCCAGCTGTAAATTGACCAAATGGGAGACCGCTTGACTGGATAGATTTTGGGGCAGCACTACGTTTACGATCTTGAAGAGCTTGAGCCAGACTCATACCTTGGCCAAAGGCAAGGCCACCACCGCTATAAGATGCTTTAAAACTTGTATTCGTAGGACGAGCTAATCCTTGATACTCAAGTAAGTCTGAGCTAATTTCGTTAATAAAACGAGTCGGACGGTTGTAGTTGGTACGACCAAAAAGCAGGCGCGAGTTGGCATTTGTCAGATAGAGAATTTTCTCTGCACGCGTAATTCCTACATAGGCCAGACGGCGTTCTTCTTCTAGTTCATCTTGATCTTCAGCCGCACGACTAAGCGGGAAGACATTTTCTTCCATCCCAATCAAAAAGACAACTGGAAACTCGAGACCTTTGGCAGCATGCAGAGTCATCAAGGTCACTTCTGATGTCTCCTGACTCCCTGAATCTGTGTCGGCAATCAAGGCCAGGTCATTTAAGAAACGACTTAGTTTGTCCAAACCAGTTTCTTCTTCTGGCTCATCAGAGGTGTCATCAAAGTTTTTCGTTACAGAAAGGAACTCTTCGATATTTTCAACCCTAGCCTTGCTTTCTAAGGTCGCTTGAGCATTTAGAATATCGACGTAACCTGTTTTTTCTAAAACAGCCTCAACCAACTCTGTAATTGTTAATTGGTCCAGCTGCTCCCGCAAATCCAGAATCATATTGGCAAAATCCCAGATAGACTGGGCTGCTTTTCCTTTGATGCCAGACAACATGATATTTGCTGAAGCATCTAGCATAGACATGTCTTGCATATTCGCAAAGTCACGGATTTTCTCAACCGTTCCTGGCCCAATTCCACGTTTAGGCTCGTTGATAATGCGCTCAAAACTGATATTGTCACTCAAATTGGCAATAAGATTGAGATAAGCGATAATATCGCGAATTTCCTTACGGCTGTAGAACTTTGTCCCACCAACCATTGTATAAGGAATGTTTGACTTGAGCAGAGCTTCCTCAATAGTACGAGACTGGGCGTTAGTACGATAGAGAACTGCAAAATCCTTGTGAAGGAATTTTTGGTTGCGACCAAGTTCATCGATAGTTCTGGCTACAAATACAGCCTCATCTAGCTCATCATTGGCACGATAGTAAACGATTTGTTCCCCATCAGCATTTTGAGTCCAGAGATTCTTGGGACGGCGATTTTTATTGTTTTTAATGACCTCGTTGGCCGCTTGGAGAATGGTTTTAGTTGAGCGGTAATTCTCCTCTAACAAAACAACCTTGGCTTGTGGATAATCCTTTTCGAAGTCCAAGATATTCTGCATATCAGCACCACGCCAACCGTAGATAGACTGGTCCGCATCCCCAACCACACAGATATTTTTAAAACGGGAAGCCAAGAGTTTGACTAGTTGGTACTGAGCGTGGTTGGTATCTTGGTACTCATCAACATGGATGTACTGAAACTTCTGCTGGTAGTAGGTCAAGACATCCGGATTTTGATCAAAGAGACGCAAGGTCAGCATAATCAAATCATCAAAGTCAACCGACTCCGACTGACGCAATTCTTTTTGGTAAGCAGTGTAACACTGGGCCACGATTTGCGCATACATATCGCCAGCTTGGGCAGCATAAGCCACATCATCAATCAAATCATTCTTAGCATTGGAAATGGTCCCCAAAATAGTTCGTTCATTCCATTTTTTAGGATCCAGGTTCAACTGCTTAAGAATGCGTTTCATGAGCGTTCGTTGTTCACCAGGATCAACAATTGTAAAATTACGATTGTAGCCAATATGATCCGCATCGCGACGCAAAATACGAACGCACATGGAGTGGAAGGTCGCAATCAGACAATCCTGAGTAGCTGGATTGAGGCTATAAGCACGCTCTTTCATCTCACGCGCAGCCTTATTAGTAAAGGTAATGGCCAAGATATTCCATGGATTGACCATCTTTTCATCAATCAAATAAGCAATACGGTGGGTCAAAACTCGGGTCTTCCCAGAACCAGCCCCTGCCATGATTAACAAGGGACCCTCTGTCGTTTGCACCGCCTCAGCCTGACGGTCATTCATTCCATTTAATAATGCGTTCATCTTCTCTTCCTTACTCTTGAAGTCAATATTTCTATTATATCAGAATTCAAGGAAAATATCTTTACCTAGACTGGTTACGTCTAGAAGGCAACTTCTTATATCTAGATAAAAAATGAGCTTGGATATTATTTCCAAACTCATTTTTTACTCAATGAAAATCGAAGTGCAAACTAGGAAGCTAGCCGCAGGCTGTACTTGAGTACGGCAAGGTGAAGCTGACGTGGTTTGAAGAGATTTTCGAAGAGTATAAAGTCAATTTCAATATACTAGAACAAACCTAGGACAGTTCCATCGCTTTCAACATCCATGTTGAGAGCAGCTGGTCGTTTTGGAAGGCCTGGCATGGTCATGACGTCACCAGTTAAGGCAACGATAAAGCCTGCACCTAATTTTGGTACCAATTCACGAATGGTAATTTCAAAGTTTTCAGGTGCTCCAAGTGCATTTGGATTATCTGAAAAACTATATTGAGTTTTAGCCATACAGATTGGCAATTTATCCCAACCGTTTTGAACGATTTGAGCGATTTGTGTTTGAGCTTTCTTCTCAAAGTTTACTTTGCTACCACGATAGATTTCAGTAACAATCTTTTCAATCTTTTCTTGAACAGAAAGATCATTGTCATACAAACGTTTATAGTTAGATGGGGTTTCAGCGATAGTTTTGACAACTGTTTCAGCAAGAGCTACACCACCTTCGGCACCATCAGCCCAGACACTTGCTAACTCGACTGGTACATCGATTGAAGCACAAAGTTCTTTCAAGGCTGCAATTTCTGCTTCAGTATCAGAGACAAATTCGTTAATCGCTACAACTGCAGGTACTCCAAATTTACGGATGTTCTCAACATGGCGCTTCAAGTTGGCAAAACCGGCACGAACAGCTTCTACGTTTTCTTCTGTCAAAGCGTCTTTAGCCACGCCACCATTCATCTTAAGGGCACGAAGGGTTGCAACAATAACTACTGCATCTGGAGATGTTGGCAAGTTTGGTGTCTTAATATCAAGGAATTTCTCGGCACCAAGGTCTGCACCAAAACCAGCTTCAGTAACTGTGTAATCAGCCAAGTGAAGGGCTGTGCTTGTTGCCAAGACTGAATTACATCCATGAGCAATATTAGCAAATGGACCACCATGTACAAAGGCAGGTGTTCCGTAAATTGTCTGAACCAGGTTCGGTTTAATAGCATCCTTCAAAATCAATGCTAAAGCACCTTCAACCTGCAAATCACCTACAGAAACAGGTGTACGGTCATAGCGATAACCGAAAACGATATTAGCCAAACGGCGTTTCAAGTCCTCGATGTCTGTTGCCAAGCAAAGAATTGCCATGATTTCGGAAGCAACTGTAATATCAAAGCCATCCTCACGAGGAATACCATTTAGAGGGCCACCAAGTCCAACGGTCACATGGCGAAGAGCACGGTCGTTCAAGTCCACAACACGTTTCCAAAGGATACGACGTTGGTCAATTCCCAACTCATTCCCTTGGTGCAAGTGGTTGTCAATCAAGGCAGAAAGCGCATTGTTGGCAGTCGTAATGGCATGCATGTCTCCAGTGAAGTGAAGGTTGATGTCTTCCATTGGCAGAACTTGAGCGTAACCACCACCAGCGGCACCACCCTTAATCCCCATCACTGGACCAAGAGATGGTTCGCGGATAGCAATCATGGTTTTCTTGCCAATCTTGTTCAAGGCATCCGCAAGACCAATGGTAATAGTTGATTTTCCTTCACCTGCAGGTGTTGGATTGATGGCAGTAACCAGAATCAATTTTCCAACTGGATTGCTCTCAACTGCACGAATTTTATCAAAGCTGAGCTTAGCCTTGTACTTTCCATACAACTCCAAATCGTCGTAAGAAATACCAAGTTTCTCTACAACATCAACAATTGGCTTCAACTCAATACTCTGTGCGATTTCAATATCTGTTTTCATTCAAAACTCCTCTAACCTCTTATATGATAATTCATTATAACACAAAACAAGATTTTTAACATCCTAAAACTCTCTAAACGTTCGTAAATATCCCTATTTTTAAGGTTTTTAGAGTTCTTTCTTAAATTTTATATGGCTTTATAGTTTGAAACTATAGTAAATCTTCGTTTTTACCAAAAATTTATCGCTTTCATTTTACTTACCGTTTATTTTTGTGTACAATAGTGCTATGAAAATTTTAGTTACATCGGGCGGTACCAGTGAAGCTATCGATAGCGTCCGCTCTATCACTAACCATTCTACAGGTCACTTGGGGAAAATCATCACAGAAACCTTGCTTGCTGCAGGGCATGAAGTTTGTTTGATAACAACAAAACGAGCCGTGAAGCCAGAAGCCTATCTCAACCTAAGCATTCGAGAAATTAACAATACCAAGGACCTTCTACTAGAAATGCAAGAACATGTTCAGGATTATCAAGTCTTGATTCACTCAATGGCCGTATCCGACTACACTCCTGTTTATATGACAGGGCTGGAAGAAGTTCAGGCTAGCTCCAATCTAGAAGAATTTTTAAGCAAACAAAATCATCAAGCTAAGATTTCTTCAACTGACGAGGTTCAGGTTTTATTCCTGAAAAAAACACCAAAAATCATCTCTTTAGTCAAGGAGTGGAATCCTGCTATTCATCTGATTGGTTTCAAACTGCTGGTTGATGTCTCTGAGGATTATCTGATAGAGATTGCCAGAAAAAGTCTTATCAAGAACCAAGCAGACTTAATCATTGCAAATGACCTGACTCAAATCTCAGCGAACCAGCATCGTGCAATCTTTGTTGAGAAGGATCATCTTCAAACTGTTAACACTAAAGAAGAAATTGCAGAACTCCTCCTTGAAAAAATTCAAGCCTATCATTCTTAGAAAGGAAAGCTATGGCACATATTCTCTTGGCTGTAACAGGGTCTATCGCCTCTTACAAGTCGGCAGATTTAGTCAGTTCTCTAAAAAAACAAGGTCATCAAGTCACTGTTTTAATGACTCAGGCTGCTACAGAGTTTATCCGACCTTTGACACTACAGGTCTTATCACAGAATCCTGTCCACTTAGATGTCATGAAAGAACCTTATCCTAATCAGGTTAATCATATTGAACTTGGAAAAAAGGCAGATTTATTTATCGTGGCCCCTGCAACAGCTAACACTATTGCAAAACTAGCTCACGGCTTTGCGGACAACATGGTGACCAGTACAGCTTTAGCTCTGCCAAGTCATATTCCCAAACTCATCGCACCTGCTATGAATACAAAAATGTATGAACATACAGCAACTCAGGCTAATCTGAAAACATTAGAAACCTACGGCTATCAGCTGATTGCTCCAAAGGAATCCCTACTAGCTTGTGGAGACCATGGACGAGGAGCTTTAGCAGACCTCACAATTATTTTAGAAAGAATAAAGGAAACTCTCGATGAAAAAACGCTCTAATATTGCACCCATTGCTATCTTTTTTGCAACCATGCTTGTGATTCATTTTCTAAGCTCACTTATCTTTAACCTTTTTCCATTTCCAATCAAACCGACCATCGTTCATATTCCTGTCATTATTGCCAGCATTATCTACGGACCACGAGTTGGGATTACACTTGGATTTTTGATGGGGCTACTTAGTTTGACGGTTAATACAATTACGATTCTACCGACAAGTTACCTCTTCTCCCCATTTGTACCAAACGGAAACATCTACTCAGCTATCATAGCTATCGTCCCACGTATTTTGATTGGTTTAACTCCGTATCTAGTCTATAAACTAATGAAAAACAAGACTGGTCTGATTTTAGCTGGTGCCCTTGGTTCACTTACCAACACAGTCTTTGTACTTGGTGGAATTTTCTACCTTTTTGGAAATGTTTTTGATGGTAATATCCAAAAACTCCTAGCAACTGTTATCTCAACAAATTCGATTGCCGAATTAGTCATTTCCGCAGTTCTTACTCTAGCTATTGTTCCACGACTACAAACATTGAAGAAATAAAAACAATCTCCGCTTTCATGCTTGAAGGTGGAGATTTTGCTCTATATCATTACTATTATTAGTGAAATCTTTACCAATATTTAATTTAAAATGACCTATAAACTCAAGTAAATCCTTGCTTTATTGTCTTGTTTATTGTACTATACTAGTGTATATACAGACAAAAAGGAGATTCTTATGAATACACGGAAAAAGACACAATTTATGACAATGACTGCCCTCTTAACAGCTATTGCGATTTTGATTCCAATTGTTATGCCTTTCAAGATTGTCATTCCACCTGCTTCTTACACTTTGGGGAGCCACATCGCTATTTTTATCGCCATGTTCCTATCGCCCTTGATGGCAGTTTTTGTCATCCTAGCCTCTAGTTTTGGATTTTTGATGGCTGGCTATCCTATGGTTATCGTATTTCGAGCTTTTTCCCATATCTTTTTTGGGACTCTAGGAGCTCTTTACCTACAAAAATTCCCCGATACCCTAGATAAAGCAAAATCTTCCTGGATTTTTAACTTTGTTTTAGCGCTTATCCATGCTCTTGCTGAAGTATTAGCCTGTGTCCTTTTTTACGCAACTTCCGGTACCAATGTAGAAAATATGTTTTATGTTCTCTTTGTGCTAGTTGGATTTGGAACAATTATCCATAGTATGGTAGACTATACATTAGCACTAGCTGTCTATAAAGTGCTTCGAAAACGCCGTTAAAAGGAAAAGCTATGACAAAAGATCGCAAACAAGCTCTGCTCCAACTCTTGAAAGAAGCTCCTAAAGCCCTCAATGGTCAAAGTTTGGCGGAACATTTTCATGTCACACGTCAGGTCATTGTGCAGGACATTGCAATTTTGAGAGCCGATGGCGCTCCTATCCTATCTACTAATCGTGGCTACGTCTATAAGCAAGTTGAGGTTAATCCATACGTCCACAAACTTTTCAAAGTGAAACATGAAGTTGAAGAAATCGGTCAAGAACTCCTTGCTATCGTAGATAATGGCGGACGTGTCCAAAACACCTTGATTGACCATCCCGTTTATGGAGAAATTGAAACCTTGCTGAAACTGTCTTGTCGCCGAGATGTGCAGCATTTTCTAGAACAAGTCGAGCATTCAGATTTTAGACCTTTATCTGAATTGACAGATGGTATTCATTACCACCTAGTCGAAGCCGAAACACAACAAGACCTCCACTATATCGAGGAGGCCTTGGATCAGCTCGGTTATTTAGTAAAAGACTAGAAGATTTTCTTCGCCCAGCCATCTTCTGTACGGTGGCGGTAGAAAAATTCAGATTTGTCAGGAGCTTCCATCATCTCCATCAATGGTAACATATCATAGGCCAGATCCAAGTTTGGAATCTGGTCTTTTTGCACCCAAGAAACTTCTCCTTCATCTGAAGAGCGAAGGCTACCAGAGAACTCAGTCGCCTTATAACAAAAGACGATATAGCGCCCGCCTGTATCCAAAGGCCAATTTTTAATGCCGACAAGTTGAGGATTTTGGATAGTCAACCCTGTTTCTTCGTAGATTTCACGAATGACAGACTCCGCAAAAGCCTCACCATTTTCTACATGACCTCCTGGAAAGGCATAACCAGACCAGCGATTGGTTTCAGGAGAGCGATACTGCATAACCACGCGCTGGGTTTCTATGTCTTCAATCAGACAAATGTTTGTTAAAATCGTTAATTGGGAACGAGACATATTTTCTCCTTTAGGTAATATTCTAATCCAACGCCTTGACTTCCAGCATCATATCACGGATCTGAGCAGCCAGTTCAAAGTCAAGCACTTCGACGGCTTCTTGCATTTGTTTTTCGAGTTTCTTGACGAGTTCTTTGCGTTCTTGTTTGTTAAGGCTGTTGATGTCAACTTCCTTGTCTTCTTCCTTAGCAACTGCCTTGGTCACAGCAATCAGATCACGGATTTCTTTCTTGATTGTCTGAGGTACGATACCATGCTCTTCATTATAAGCCATCTGGATTTTGCGACGGCGGGCAGTTTCATCGATAGCACGTTGCATAGACTGAGTCACGGTGTCCGCATACATGATGACATGACCTTCACTGTTACGAGCAGCACGACCAATGGTCTGGATAAGACCACGTTCATTACGAAGGAAACCTTCCTTGTCAGCATCAAGAATGGCTACGAGACTCACTTCGGGAACGTCAATCCCTTCACGGAGCAGGTTGATTCCGACCAAGACATCAAAGACACCCAAGCGCAGGTCACGGATAATCTCTGTCCGCTCCAAAGTCTTGATATCCGAGTGCATGTACTTGACCTTGATGCCCATTTCCTTGAAGTAGTCGGTCAAGTCTTCTGACATTTTCTTGGTCAAGGTTGTGATAAAGGTACGCTCATTTTTCTCAACACGGGCATTGATTTCACCTAAGAGGTCATCAATCTGTCCCATAGTCGGACGAACTTCCACCTCAGGATCCAAAAGCCCTGTCGGACGAATGATTTGCTCAATCACTGTCTCAGTCTGTTCATTTTCATAGTCACCAGGTGTCGCTGAAACGTAAACAATCTGGTGCACATGACTTTCAAACTCCTCACGACGGAGAGGACGATTGTCAAGAGCAGACGGCAAACGGAAACCATAATTAACCAGCATTTCCTTACGAGAGCGGTCTCCATTGTACATGCCCTTGATCTGCCCCATGGTCATGTGACTCTCATCAATCATAATCAAGAAATCATCTGGGAAGAAATCTAAGAGCGTATAAGGAGGCTCACCCTCACTCCGTCCATCCATGTGACGTGAATAGTTCTCAACCCCGTTGGTATAGCCCATCTCACGCAGCATTTCGATATCATACTCTGTCCGCTGTTTCAAACGCTGGGCTTCCAGCAGTTTTCCTTCATTCTCAAAGACAGCTAACTGCTCCTCCAACTCGGCCTGAATCTTGGCAATGGCAACTTCCATGTGGTCATCATTGGTCACAAAGTGAGTAGCTGGGAAAATCGCCAAATGATCCACTTCTCCCAACACCTGACCTGTCAGAGCCTCAACTTCACGAATACGGTCAATTTCATCTCCAAAGAATTCTACTCGAAAGGCGTGTTCATCACGAGATGCTGGGAAAATCTCCACCACATCCCCACGCACACGAAATCTTCCCCGTTGGAAATCAATATCATTTCGCTCAAACTGGATATCAACCAAGTCATTTAAGAGTTTATCACGAGAAATTTCAAGACCTGGACGGAGACTAACGACACTATCAGCGTATTCTTTGGGCGAACCCAGACCATAGATACAAGAAACGGAAGCTACGACGATAACATCATTACGCTCCAGAAGAGCTGAGGTAGCTGAGTGGCGTAGCTTATCAATCTCATCATTGACAGAGCTATCCTTTTCAATATAGGTATCACTAGAAGGGACATAGGCTTCTGGCTGGTAATAGTCATAGTAAGACACAAAATACTCAACTGCATTTTCAGGGAAAAATTCCTTAAATTCTCCATAGAGCTGGCCTGCTAGAGTTTTATTGTGGGCGATGACCAGAGTAGGTTTATTGACTTTGGAAATGACTTGACTCATGGTATAGGTCTTCCCTGTTCCGGTCGCTCCCATCAGAATCTGAGCTTTTTCTCCCCCCTCGATATTATCAACCAACTGCTCGATAGCTTGTGGTTGATCTCCTGAAGGTTGGTATTTTGATACTAGTTTAAATTGATTATCTGTAATACGATTGATCATAAGAATCCTCTCTCGATATGCTATTCCTATTTTAGCATACTTGTAGCATTTTCACGAAGAAAAGGACAGACCAAAGTCATATCCTTTCATTTTCTTTCTTTAATTGATAGGCGAGATAGACAATCAGCAGTAGTAAGACCAGACTTGTCATGATGGAACCCTCAATACCAAAAGATCCACCTGATAGCCAGCTCTGATCGCCTTGTGGTAAAAAGGTCATCAGCGATGTTCCTGACGGCTGACCACTAACTAAAATCCCAAATAGATTTCCCTGAGCAAAATTCCAGGCTCCATGAATACCTGCAACACCCCAAACTGTATCAGTTTTGAGAAGGTAAAGAGCCATGGCAACTCCGAATAAAAAGAGATTTACTAAAGATAGTGGTGTTAGACCAGAATTGCCCATATGAAGCAGGGTAAAAAATATGCTAGATATAACAACAGCTAGTTTTAGATTGGTTCTTGAAGCCAATTGAGGAAGGAGCCAAGCACGGGCCACCACTTCTTCTGCTGCCCCCTGTAAAATCCAAAATGGGATAGTAAAGACAACAAAGGCAAGCGAATAAGGATTCAAATGAATGGACTCAAAACGATATTGCCCAAAAGCTACTAAACCTAACAAGGTCAGAAGAAAA
>NZ_JAJNSA010000063.1:0-13958 GCF_027497875.1 Streptococcus sp. SM3
TTTATTGTGTTATTTATATTTGGGATATGGTTTGTTTTAATGGAAAAATCTTATTATTTTAATCTTATTTGGTTACTTAAATATAGGTATTATAAGGTACAAGATAAGGTTGGTAATACTTATATAATTTACAGTAAGAGAAATGATGTAAAAGAAGTTGGTAAAATTAAGAATTTAGTAAGAATAAATAATTTTACTTTTTTGGAGAAGGAGTAATATGTTTTTAGTAAAAGTGGATCAGAAATATAGAAAATTAGATAACTCGGACGATATTTCAGAACTAGTTGCCCCAACGATTGAACCTGACAATATTATAAAGTTTGATCCAGAAGCACAATTAGAACATGAGGATTGGTTCTATATTGAAATTGATGATATTCATATGTCTATGGTAACAGAGTATGGTGACAAGTTTTTAAGTACTGTAAGCTTAAATGATGTGACTGAAGAGGAGTTCACAAAAATTGATTTGATTTTTCGAAAAGTTGAAAATGATGGTTTAGTTTTCCAAAAAATCACTAAGTCAAAGAGAATGGTTGATAAATCTATTTTAAAATGGATACCCAACATTGGAAAACCAGAAAGAACAATAATCGAAAATGGTATAGAATTAAAATCTGTAATTGATGCATACTTTGATGGAAATGATAGATTGTATTTTAAAAATTTTAGAACGATTCGGAGCTTATTCAAGGGGATTGATGATTACTATCGTATAGCAAGTCAGGCAGAAGTTGATGAGTTTAAACAATTTAATCTAGTGAGTTTTGTTTCAGATTTTGAAATTAAGACTAATAACTTAAAGATGTTAGCAGTTTTAAAAGATTATGGAATAGATTTGAATGATATAGGTGTTAAAAAGACTTTGTTGAGATCTTACAGTCAGTATCCTAATCAGGAATTTGAGTTAGATGAGAATCAAAATTTTATAATTGATAGTAATAGAAAATTAACATGTTTACTAAAGTTAGCACTAGGACGGTTATATACAAATCCAATAACTCATCATAAAATGGAAGCTAACCATGCAAAAAAATTAAATTAAGCTAAGAAAGTAAATTAGAAAGAAACATTATGGAAACAACACAAACTTCCAAGTCGCTCTCCCAAGCCCTGTGGGACTCAGCGGATGTTCTCCGCTCTAAGATGGATGCTAATGAATATAAGTCCTATCTTTTGGGCATGGTCTTTTATAAGTATCTGTCAGACAAGATGCTCTTTTTCGTGGCTGAGACCATGGAAGAGGGGATAGATAGTCTTGAGGATGCCCTTGAGGTCTATCGCAATTACTATGAGGATGCGGAGACTCATGAAGATCTGGTATCTGTTATAAAAGATGAGCTTAACTATATCATCAAGCCTAACCTGACATTTACGGCTCTGCTAGCACGTGTCAATGAAAATTCTTTTCAGTTAGAATATTTGGCTCAGGGTTTTCGTGATATCGAGCAGAGCGACGAACTCTATGAAAACCTCTTTGAAGATATTGATCTTTATTCCAAAAAGCTAGGGGCGACTCCGCAAAAGCAAAACCAAACGGTGGCGGCGATTATGAAAGAGTTGGCTGTGCTAGATGTGGCTAGTCATGCGGGTGATATGCTGGGGGATGCTTATGAGTATCTGATTGGTCAGTTTGCGACCGACTCGGGTAAGAAAGCTGGTGAGTTTTATACACCTCAGCCAGTTGCCAAACTCATGACTCAGATTGCCTTTTTGGGTCGTGAGGACCAGCTAGGCTTTACCATCTATGATCCGACCATGGGGTCCGGCTCTCTCTTGCTCAATGCCAAGAAATACTCTCATAAACCGCAGACAGTGGTCTACTTTGGTCAGGAACTCAATACTTCTACTTATAACTTGGCTCGGATGAACATGATTCTACACGGTGTTCCTGTTGAAAATCAATTTCTCCACAATGCCGATACACTGGATGAAGACTGGCCGACTCAAGAACTGACAAACTTTGACGGGGTTCTCATGAACCCTCCATACTCTGCCAAGTGGTCTGCTAGATCTGAATTTTTGGATGATTCTCGTTTCTCTCCTTTTGGGAAACTAGCGCCCCAATCCAAGGCTGATTTTGCCTTTCTCTTGCATGGTTACTACCATCTCAAGCAGGATAATGGAGTTATGGCTATCGTTCTTCCCCACGGTGTTCTTTTCCGTGGCAATGCGGAAGGAACCATTCGCAAGGCCTTGATAGAAGAAGGCGCGATTGACACGGTTATCGGTCTACCTGCCAATATCTTCTTTAATACCAGCATTCCGACCACGGTTATCATTCTCAAAAAGAATCGTACCAATCGTGATGTCTACTTTATCGATGCTTCTAAGGAGTTTGATAAGGGGAAAAATCAGAATATCATGACGGATGCTCATATCGAGAAAATTCTGGAAGCCTACAAGTCACGTGAGGAGATTGACAAGTTTGCCCATCTGGCAAGCTATGAAGAAATCGTCGAAAATGACTACAATCTCAATATCCCTCGCTATGTAGATACCTTCGAGGAAGAAGAAGTCGAACCACTGACAGATATCGTCAGCAAGATTAACACAACAAATGAAGCAATCCAAAACCAAACAGCTTCTCTACTTGAAATGCTCGGTCAACTACATGGAACCACACCAGAAGCCGATGCTGAACTCAAAAAGTTTTTGCAAGAGTTTGAAGGGTAAGATGTAGTTGATTTATTCGTTCATATTCCACTCATTTTTAAGATACAACTTTGTTTCCATATTTCCTGGAAACTGATAAAAAGCAAGGAGAAAGATGGAACAAACTAACCCAAAATCCCAGTGCCAGCAACTCTGGGCGAGAAACAAATACCTCGTTTTGAGTCATTCTAGCAATATTTACAATGAGATTCGTCAATACTTGAAGAATGAACAGGTGGAGGTGAGTCGGGTTCAGGAGATGATTGACCGTGCCTGCCAAATTCCTGAGCATAGAGGTCAGGTTTGCAATGCCTTTCAGCATATTTGGGGCTATTTCAAAAAGAAAGCGACAGATGCCGAACGCAAGGACTATATGCTCTTGCTGGATCGTTATCGATTTGGTCAGGCTTACAAGGAAGATGTGATTGCTAAAACCCGAGATTTGCTTGAACGCTATCCAAATACCTATTTGCAACATTCAACGTTACTGAAAGGAGATTCCCATGAGACTTTGGCATGAGGATTTGATTTCACAACTTCCGCGTCCTCAACTTTTGGGACAACATCGAGAGTGCTGTGCCCTCCGTGGCAATGGTTGGGGCAGAAAGCATGCAACGGTGGACTATGTCTTTACCCACTCGCCCTATTGTCTCTATGCCTATCATGACTTGGTCATGAAGGAGATGGCTAACCGAGGCTATAAGGTCAGTCCAGAGTGGATGGACAAGAACTACCGTGGTAAGATTTGTCCTTCTTATCAAGACTTAGTAGAGGAAAAGCTAAAAAGTCCTATCTATAGCGAGCATGATGCTACCTACTATGAGGAGTGTCTGGCAAATCTTCGAGAGAAGGGGATTGAGCTGGAATAATAGTAAGGATTGCCTTCAATTTATAACTCTTCTCGTAATTTTTTCGAATAATAAAGATGAGACCTTTAGAGTTTTTCTAAGGTCTTCTTTTTATGAGTGTTCAGATTTACTTTTAATAACTTTTGAGTTATAATTTAATTAGAAAGAGGTTGCTTGGTGCATACGATTTACTTCTATAAGGACAAAAATGGAAATGAGCCAGTCTTGGATTATATGAGAGAATTGGCCTGTCGTAAAAGTAAGGATAGCCGCATCAAACTCAATAAACTAAATGACTATATCGAGTTACTTAGTCAGCAAGGGACCAGAGCTGGGGAACCCTATATGAAACACTTGGAAGATGAGATATGGGAACTAAGACCTTTGAGAGATCGAATTTTATTTGTAGCGTGGCTTGATGGTAGTTTTGTTCTTTTACATCATTTTGTCAAAAAGACTCAGAAAACTCCTAGAAGAGAAATTGAAAAAGCCAAGCGTGAACTGAAGGACTTAAAAGAAAGAGGGGTAAGTGATGAAGAATAGTGCTATTGGGAGTAACTGGAAGGATGTCAGGTCAGAACTCTTTACCAAGGAGGAAATACTTGAAAGTGATATGCGAGTGGCTATCATGAGTGAGTTGATTGAAGCCAGACATGAGCAAGGAATCAGCCAGAAAAAGCTAGAGGAACTCAGTGGAGTGAGCCAGCCTGTCATAGCTAGGATGGAAACAGGAAAGACAAGTCCTCGGTTGGATACAGTCTTGAAAGTTTTAGCCAGTTTAGGAAAGACACTAGCAGTCGTCCCACTTGAACAGAGAAAGAGTTGATAGGAAGAGGTTGGAAAACTTTAACAAATTTAACAGTTATAGTACCTCAAGTGTATAATATAGAAAAATTATGCTTTATTTATATCAAGTGCGAACGAAGTGAGCTTTTAGCGGATATTTCCCGCTATAGTGGTATTATAGATAATAATTTATTATTATCTATAACAGAATTTTTGAGAGTAAAATAGTTCGGGGAACTATTTTAGCCTGAGCATAGAAATGAAAAAGCGAAGTGCTCAAAAATTAGGGATGAAATTACGAAGTAAGTTGCTCCCGTCCGCACTTTTCAGGGAAATATCAGAATTACAAAAGAAAAATCAACCTATAGTCTTTTCTAATAACAAGTCATAGTCACTTATAAGAATTACTAATAACGCGTTTGACCAGTCTAACTGAAATATAGTTAAAAAACAGGATACACAAAGGATTTGAGGCATTTGTCTCAAGTCTTTTTCTTTTGTCTAAAACGGAGATATAGTTTCAAACTATATCAAAGCCTAATTTTTTACAATTATACAGATGATTTCTTTTCTGTTAAGATAGTTTCAACAACAAATTTTGGAGGACACATCATGTCAACTACAATCATCGGTTTCCCTCGTTTGGGCGAATTCCGCGAATTAAAATTTACAACTGAAAAATACTTTAGAAAAGAAATCTCAGAAGAAGAACTCTTGGCAGCCGCAAAAGACTTGCGTGCTAAACACTGGAACATTGTCAAAGAAAAAGGCATCACTGAAATTCCATCAAATGACTTTTCTCACTATGACAACTTCCTAGATGCAGCTTTCCTTTTCAACGTGGTACCTGCTTCAGTTCAAAACTTGGACTTGTCTGACCTTGAGCGCTACTTCGCTTTGGGTCGTGGTTACCAAGGAGAAAAAGGGGATGTTCGCGCCCTTCCAATGAAGAAGTGGTTCAACACCAACTACCACTACATCGTTCCTAAGTTTGAAAAAGACACTCAAGTCAAACTTGCAGGTCACAAGATTTTTGATGAGTTCCAAGAAGCAAAAGAACTTGGATTGAACACTCGCCCAGTTCTTGTAGGTCCATTCACTTTCCTTCAATTGTCAGACTTTGAAGAAGGCGTGAAAGCAGAAGACTTCGTAGATAGCTTAGTGGCTGCTTATCAAGAAGTTTTTGCTAAATTGGTTGAACTTGGTGCGACTCGTATCCAATTGGATGAAGCTGCTCTTGTCAAAGATTTGACAGCTGAAGAAAAAGCTCTCTTCTTGAACCTTTACAATAAACTTTTGGCTGACAAAAAAGGTCTTGAAGTCTTGCTTCAAACTTACTTCGGTGACGTTCGTGACGTTTACGCTGACCTTGTGAAATTGCCAGTAGATGCTATCGGTCTTGATTTCGTTGAAGGTAAGAAAACTCTTGAATTGGTTAAAGGTGGCTTCCCAGCTGACAAGACTCTTTATGCAGGTATTGTCAATGGTAAAAACATCTGGCGTAACAACTACGAAAAGAGCTTGGCTATTCTTGAGCAAATTCCAGCTGAAAACATTGTCTTGACAAGCTCATGCTCACTTCTTCATGTGCCATTTACAACAGCTAACGAAGAATTTGAACCAGCAATCTTGAACCACTTTGCCTTTGCAGTTGAAAAATTGGATGAGATTCGTGATTTGGATGCTATCCGCAATGGTCAAGGTGAAGAAGCACTTGCAGCTAATAAAGAACTCTTTGCGACTGAGCGTGTGGGTGAAAATGCGGAACTTCGTGCGCGCATCGCTAGCTTGACAGACGCAGACTACACTCGTTTGCCAGCATTTGCAGAACGTGAAGCTATCCAAGAAGAAGCTTTCAAACTTCCAGCTCTTCCAACAACAACTATCGGTTCATTCCCTCAAACTAAAGAAGTTCGTGCCAAACGTTTGGCTTACCGTAAAGGTGAATTGTCTCAAGAAGAGTACGACGCTTTCCTTGCTGAAACGATCGATGAATGGATCAAATGGCAAGAAGATATTGACTTTGATGTCCTTGTTCACGGTGAATTTGAGCGTAATGACATGGTTGAGTACTTCGGTCAAAACTTGTCAGGTTACCTCTTCTCTAAAAATGGTTGGGTACAGTCATACGGTATGCGTGGGGTTAAGCCACCAATCATCTGGGGTGATGTAACTCGTCTTAACCCTATTACTGTTAAATGGTCTAGTTATGCACAAAGCCGTACAAACAAACCTGTTAAAGGTATGTTGACTGGACCTGTTACCATCCTCAACTGGTCATTCCCACGTGAAGACATCTCTATCAAGGATTCTACTCTTCAAATCGCTCTTGCTATCAAGGATGAAGTTCTTGACCTTGAAGCTGCTGGCGTGAAGATCATCCAAATCGACGAGGCAGCTCTTCGTGAGAAATTGCCGCTCCGTCGTAGCGACTGGTACGAAGACTACCTTGACTGGGCAATTCCTGCTTTCCGCTTGGTACACTCAACAGTAGCGCCAGACACACAAATCCACACTCACATGTGTTACTCAGAATTTACAGATATCATCCCAGCTATCGACAACATGGATGCAGATGTTATTTCCTTTGAAGCTAGCCGTTCAAATCTTGAAATCTTGGACGAACTCAAAGCGAAAAACTTCCAAACAGAAGTGGGACCTGGGGTTTACGATATCCACTCACCTCGTGTGCCAAATGAAGGCGAAATCGACCATACAATCGAAGCTATCCTTGCTAAAGTGCCAAGCAAGAAAGTTTGGATCAACCCTGACTGTGGTTTGAAAACACGTGGTATTCCAGAAACAAAAGAAAGCTTGATCCGCCTTGTGGAAGCAGCGAAAGCTGCGCGTGAGAAATTGTAAGATAAGGATTTCTCTAGAAGCACTGTTTGGTCAATCTGCCTGTTTCACTTGGATTCTAGGAATCCAGCTAACGAAAAAATCAACTAGAAAAGGATAATGACTATGTCACGCCAAACACCGTCACTCTCATTTGAAGTGTTCCCTCCCAACCCAGCCGTGGGTAATGATAACATTATTTCTGCTCTTCAAGATATGCAGGAGTTGGCTCCCCACTTTATCAGTGTAACTGCCAGCAATAATAAATTTAATATCAAGGAAACGACGGTTCGTTTGGCTGACTTTATCCAAAATGACTTGGCGATTCCGACTATTGCTCACTTGCCAGCCATCTATTTGACTAAGGACAAGGTTGCTGAAACCATTGCTGACTTGGACAAGGTTGGGGTGCAGAAAATCTTGGCTCTTCGTGGGGATATTATTCCAGATGTGGAACCACAAAAGGATTTCCGCTACGCAACTGACTTGATTGAGTTCATCAAGGAGCAAGCTCCCCACTTTGATATTGTTGGTGCTTGTTATCCAGAAGGCCATCCAGATTCACCAAATCAGATTTCAGATATTCAAAATCTTAAGAAGAAAGTGGATGCAGGATGTTCGAGCCTTGTAACTCAGCTTTTCTTTGACAATGAGCGCTTCTATGATTTCCAAGACAAGTGCATCTTGGCTGGGATTGATGTTCCTATTCATGCAGGGATTATGCCAATTCTGAATCGAAATCAGGCTCTCCGTCTCTTGAAGACTTGTGAAAATATCCATCTTCCACGTAAATTTAAAGCCATCTTAGACAAGTATGAGCATGACCCTGAGTCGCTCAGAGCAGCAGGACTTGCCTATGCAGTGGACCAAATCGTGGACTTGGTAACTCAGGATGTTGCCGGTGTGCATCTCTACACTATGAACAATGCTGAAACAGCGAAATACATTCACCAAGCAACTCATGCCTTGTTTAATCATCAGTCTCTAGGATAATAAAAAGCAAACCATTCTTCTCAGCTGAGGGGAATGGTTCCTTTTTAATGGTAAAGACCGCACTTTTTAAGAAAAATATGATAAAATAGACTCTGTACGTACTTGATACAAAGATGAGGGTATAAACAGATTTTTAACTATTCAAATCTGCTATAAAAAGGAAAAATACTAAAGAATAATATTTTTAAACTTTTCAAAGTATCTAAATAGTTGAACACGGGCTAAATCCCTAGTGAAAAAGATAGATTTCCTAGTGTGCATCGCACACTGCGTCAATCTCCTATTTTCATACGGGATTCTTCACGCCCTTTGTATCCTGATTTTTGTAGGCAAGGCGTATAATTTCATCAATCCAAAGGGGATTAAAATGACAAAACAAGTGTTTCAAACGACTTTTGCGGGTCGTGAGTTAATTGTAGAGACTGGTCAGGTTGCTAAGCAGGCAAATGGCTCTGTTGTTGTACGTTACGGTGAGTCAACTGTCTTGACTGCAGCAGTTATGTCTAAGAAAATGGCGACTGGGGATTTCTTCCCACTTCAAGTCAACTACGAAGAAAAAATGTATGCAGCTGGGAAGTTTCCTGGTGGCTTTATGAAACGTGAAGGACGTCCTTCAACGGATGCGACTTTGACAGCGCGTTTGATTGACCGTCCAATCCGACCAATGTTTGCGGAAGGTTTCCGTAACGAAGTCCAAGTCATCAATACAGTTCTTTCTTACGATGAAAATGCCTCTGCACCAATGGCAGCTATGTTTGGTTCTTCTTTAGCGCTTTCTATCTCAGACATTCCATTTGACGGACCAATTGCTGGGGTACAGGTTGGCTATGTGGATGGTCAAATCATCATCAACCCAAGTCAAGAACAAGCAGAGCAATCTCTCCTTGAATTGACAGTAGCTGGTACCAAACATGCCATCAACATGGTAGAATCTGGTGCCAAAGAATTGTCAGAAGAAATCATGTTGGAAGCGCTCCTTAAAGGGCACGAAGCAGTCAAAGAATTGATTGCCTTCCAAGAAGAAATCGTTGCAGCAGTCGGTAAGGAAAAGGCTGAAGTAGAATTGCTTCATGTGGACGCTGACTTACAAGCTGAAATCATTGCAGCCTACAACAGCGACCTCCAAAAGGCAGTTCAAGTAGAAGAAAAATTGGCTCGTGAAGCTGCAACTCAAGCAGTTAAGGACCAAGTTACTGCCGTTTACGAAGAAAAATATGCAGACCACGAAGAATTTGACCGTATCATGCGTGATGTGGCTGAAATTTTGGAACAAATGGAACACGCTGAAGTGCGCCGTTTGATTACAGAAGATAAGGTTCGTCCTGACGGTCGTAAGGTCGATGAAATCCGTCCTTTGGATGCGGTTGTTGACTTCCTTCCTCGTGTGCACGGCTCTGGTCTCTTTACTCGTGGGCAAACTCAGGCTCTTTCAGTCTTGACCTTGGCTCCGATGGGTGAAACTCAAATCATTGATGGTTTGGATCCAGAGTACAAGAAACGCTTTATGCACCACTATAACTTCCCTCAATATTCTGTAGGGGAAACAGGTCGTTACGGTGCGCCAGGTCGTCGTGAGATTGGTCATGGTGCCCTTGGTGAGCGCGCCCTTGCTCAAGTCTTGCCAAGTTTGGAAGAATTCCCATATGCTATCCGTTTGGTTGCGGAGGTCTTGGAATCAAACGGTTCTTCATCTCAGGCCTCTATCTGTGCGGGAACTCTTGCTCTTATGGCTGGTGGTGTGCCAATCAAGGCGCCAGTAGCTGGTATTGCTATGGGACTTATCTCAGATGGAAATAATTACACAGTCTTGACAGATATCCAAGGTTTGGAAGACCACTTTGGAGATATGGACTTTAAGGTTGCAGGTACTCGTGACGGGATTACAGCCCTTCAAATGGATATCAAGATTCAAGGGATTACTGCAGAAATCTTGACTGAGGCTCTTGCCCAAGCTAAGAAAGCGCGTTTTGAAATTCTTGATGTGATTGAAGCAACCATTCCAGAAGTTCGTCCAGAATTGGCTCCAACTGCTCCGAAAATTGATACCATCAAGATTGATGTGGACAAGATTAAGATTGTCATCGGTAAGGGTGGAGAAACCATTGACAAGATTATCGCTGAAACAGGCGTTAAGATTGATATCGATGAAGAAGGAAATGTGTCTATCTACTCTAGCGATCAAGATGCCATTAATCGTGCTAAAGAGATTATTGCTGGTTTGGTCCGTGAAGCCAAAGTGGATGAAGTTTACCGTGCTAAAGTCGTTCGTATCGAGAAATTTGGTGCCTTTGTCAACCTCTTTGATAAGACAGATGCCCTTGTTCATATCTCTGAGATGGCTTGGACGCGTACCAATAATGTCGAAGACTTGGTAGCAATCGGGGATGAAGTTGATGTTAAGGTTATCAAGATTGATGAAAAAGGACGTGTGGATGCTTCTATGAAAGCCCTTCTTCCTCGTCCTCCAAAACCTGAACGTGATGAAAAAGGCGAAAAGTCTGAGAGACCTCATCGCCCACGTTATCACAAGGATCACAAACCTAAGAAAGAATTTACAGAAACACCAAAAGATTCAGAATAAGAAAAGGAGAAATGTATGGGATGGTGGCGCGAAACCATTGATATCGTAAAAGAAAATGATCCAGCGGCCCGCACCACTTTGGAGGTTTTGCTGACTTATCCAGGTGTCAAGGCCTTGGCGGCCCACCGTCTCTCGCATTTTCTCTGGAAGCATGGCTTCAAACTACTGGCTCGTATGCACAGTCAGTTCTGGCGCTTTTGGACTCAGATTGAGATTCATCCAGGTGCCCAGATTGATTCAGGTGTCTTTATCGACCATGGTTCGGGTCTGGTGATTGGAGAGACGGCTATCGTTGAGACGGGAGTTCTCCTCTATCATGGGGTGACTCTTGGGGGAACAGGGAAAGACTGTGGCAAACGCCATCCGACCGTTCGAAAGGGAGCTCTCATATCGGCTCATGCCCAAGTCATCGGACCCGTTGAAATCGGCGAAAATGCCAAGGTCGGTGCAGCAGCAGTTGTTGTAGCAGATGTACCTAGTGATGTGACGGTTGTCGGTATTCCGGCCAAGATTGTCCGAGTTCATGGACAGAAGGATGAACCGACGATCCACGAAGTCGAAGAAAAACGAGAGTACTACGTCAATAAACTCGAGCAGGCTAAAGAAGCCAGTCACAGATCGTCGGGGCTCTAAATTATTATGATTCTTTTATCTATCAACATTTTTTAAAAGACGATATTCGACTGAGTAGGTCGTAAAGCAAAAGGGCGACTGTCAGCCCTTTTCTTGCATTTATTTGATTCTTCTTTTACTTTTTAGAAAGGAGCAAGGGATTCCGAAGTGTAGAGATATTCGGACTGAAATTCAATTGAACTCTTAGTGATGAAACTAACTGTTCTCGGATTTTAGTTTTCCTGACTATTATTTTATGATTAAAATCTATGACACCATGTCTCGTGATTTGCGAGAATTTGTCCCAATTGAGGACGGCAAGGTCAAGATGTATGTTTGTGGGCCAACCGTGTATAACTATATCCACGTGGGGAATGCCCGCTCAACAGTGGCTTTTGACACCATTCGTCGCTATTTTGAGTATCGTGGGTACGAGGTTGCCTATATTTCCAATTTTACGGATGTAGATGATAAGATTATCAACCGTGCCAAGGAAGAAGGTATAACGCCTCAGGAGGTTGCGGACAAGTACATCGCTGCCTTTCGTGAGGATGTGACGGCCTTGGGTGTCAAACCTGCGACTCGCCATCCGCGTGTAGTGGAGTTTATGGCGGATATCATCCGCTTTGTGGAAGACTTGATTGAAAAAGGTTTTGCTTATGAGAGCCAAGGGGATGTTTACTTCCGTGTGGAAAAATCCCACAACTATGCTAAGTTGGCCAATAAAACCTTGGAAGATTTGGAGCTAGGTGCTTCAGGTCGTACCGATGAAGAAACAGCTCGTAAGGAAAATCCTGTAGACTTTGCCCTCTGGAAATCTGCCAAACCAGGCGAGATTTCTTGGGACAGTCCTTGGGGACCTGGTCGTCCGGGCTGGCATATCGAGTGTTCGGTTATGTCAACAGAGATTTTGGGTGATACCATTGATATCCACGGTGGTGGAGCCGACCTAGAGTTTCCACACCATACCAATGAAATTGCCCAGTCAGAAGCCAAAACAGGCAAGACCTTTGCCAACTACTGGATGCACAATGGTTTTGTTAATATCGACAATGTCAAGATGTCCAAATCCTTGGGCAATTTTATTACCGTACATGATGCCCTTAACACTCTTGATGGGCAAGTCCTTCGATTCTTCTTTGCGACTCAACATTATCGCAAGCCTATCAACTTTACAGAAAAGGCAGTGCGGGATGCAGAGACCAATCTCAAGTATCTCAAAAATACTTACGAGCAACCATTTACTGGAACTGTAGATGCTCAAGAGTTACAGGCCTTTAAAGATAAGTTTGTAGCAGCTATGGATGAGGATTTCAACTCTGCCAACGGTATTACAGTAGTCTTTGAAATGGCCAAATGGATTAACTCTGGCAATTATGATGCAAGTGTTAAGGAAGCTCTTGCGGATATGTTAGAAGTCTTTGGGATTGTCTTTGTCGAAGAAGTTTTGGATGAAGAGATTGAAGCCTTGATCCAAAAACGCCAAGAAGCACGTGCCAATCGTGACTTTGCGACAGCGGACCAGATCCGTGACCAACTAGCTGTTCAAGGGATTAAGCTCCTTGATACCAAGGATGGAGTGAGGTGGACACGTGATTGATGTCAATCTCATTAACGGGATTGCGTTAGCTTTTGAGGGGGACGCGGTGTATTCCATGTATATTCGCCGCCACCTCATCCTCAAAGGCATCACCAAGCCCAATAAACTCCACCAAGAAGCGACCAAGTATGTGTCAGCCAAAGCTCAGGCTCGCCTGATTTCCCTTATGTTAGAGGAGCAAATCCTGACGGAAAAAGAAGAGGAAATCTACAAACGTGGTCGCAATACCAATAGCCACACCAAGGCCAAAAATGCTGATGTGGTGACTTACCGTATGTCCACAGGTTTTGAAGCAGTCATGGGTTATCTCCATATGACTGAAAATCTGGAACGTCTTGAGAGCTTGATTTCATGGTGCATCCAAAAAGTGGAGGGCTAGGACATGATAGCAAAAGAATTACAAGACTGGTTTCCTGAAGCTCAGATTTCAGACCAACCAGTAGAGAAAGAAGGCTATCTCACGCTCCCTTTAGCTTCTCAGCAATGGATTTTGCTGGAGGAAGCTGGACTCAGTGAGCGTGAAAAGCAGTTGATTTCGCTTTTGACCCAGCAGGAGCAGGCTCGTTCGCTCAATCCTTGGTATTCTTATCTGGTTGAGGGGAAGGGACAGGCGCCGAAAACTTTTAAAAAGATTCAGTTGGTTTATTGTCATCTTTCCTATTTTCAGCAAGAAAATCTAGCTTCTTGGCTGGATATGATGCGGACTCTTTTTCCGAACTGTCAGACAGTGCTACAGGTCGGAGCTCAGGACTATGTTTTCGTACTTCAACAAGACAAATACACCTCTGTACGAGCTATTTTAAGTGATACGATTGAAGCGGTTGAGTATGACTTTGGACTTCGTCTCTCTATCATGTTGGGCCAGATTTGGTCTCAGACAGGACATCAAGCACTATCAGACTTAATCAAAGCAGAGCGCGATTTGTTTAAGACTTGGTGGCGTCATGGTCACCAAGGTGTTCATACCTTTTCTCAGCTTTATCTTTGGAGTATGGGAGAAAGGCTCGTGGACTTGAAGGCAATAAAGGAGTGTCTACACCAGATG
>NZ_JAJNSA010000007.1:0-52709 GCF_027497875.1 Streptococcus sp. SM3
ATACGAAGAACTGTACGCTATTAATCCAAATCAAGCACGCGCAACTCCAAAAGAACATCATGATTTCATTGTAAATCATATAGTTGATAATACACGACAATTGGAAGAACTAGCTATCTTTGAAAGAATTCAAATTTATCAACGAGATAGAAGTTGTGTATATGATTCAGGAGAAAATACAACTTCAGCAGCAACCGTTCTTCATGATTTACTATTTGGAAAATGGAACACGGTTGAAAAAGAGATGTTGAAGATAGGGCAGGAACGGTTGAGAGAGTTAAGTATGAGAACCCCAAAATAGAAGAGAATTTTTATATATTTAAAAAGCTTATCAATAAAGAATTATAGAAAATATGGTGAAGAAGCTCAGACTATTCACTTCGCTCATAGTAAATGGACAGAAAGGTCAGTCGATGAAGATGAAGGGAATAAGTTAAATATAACGGAAGAGTATAGATTAAAAAGTTCATCATTAATTGTAGGAAAAATAATGCTGGTAAAAGTACAATTGTCAAATTATTAAATATGCTACAAAATAGTAAGTCCAGTAGCCGTGGCATTTCCCACTACAGATTTTTTACATCAGATAGCTTTTATTTTAAAAAATCGTCCAGAGGTATTGGGCGCAATCGTAAAAGCTTTTTTGGATAAAAAACCAAACTATATTTATCATCCGCGGATTGGCGCTGATATTGAAGTGACTTTTTTACCGAAAGAAGTGTATATTTGTCGGAATGAGACTGAGATTACGTTATCTAAAAGTGAGTTTGTCCATTTTTTAGATGGGGTTGATAAGGTTTATAGCGATATTCTTCCCTTGGGTACATTGGTTGAGATTGATAAGGAGCAGCTATCTCAAGAGCTAGTAGCGTCACTTTTAGGCGATGAGCCACTTTATGTCATGATTATGGGGCGAAAAGTCGTTTTCGACGGAGCTTATGTGGATTATTTAGCACAGTTCTGGCCACTTGGTCTTCAAGCAGAGCTTCCACCGATGGCGATTCATAAGACCATGATCAAACGAATTATCGCTCAGGGTTATGCGGAATCAGAAAAAGAAAGTTCCTATGTGGGTCAATTACGGGAAATATTGATGAAAACAGCTATTCCTTCCCACTTTTATCTACGATTACAGGAGGAGTTAGACGATGAAAATCAAGCGTAGCGAGTTGGAAAGTTTAAAGAATTTTCTCTATAAACAGACCCAAGCTTTCGAGGATGATTTGGCTGAGGCACAGTCGACTGCGCAGAGTCTTGCATCGAGTCAAGCGCTGCGTGGTGATGTCAAGACTGCGATTAACCATGAGTTGAATTATTATAACCTCCCCCTCCTTCAGGGTTATGTGGACTATTCTAATCTGCTTTATACTGAGTTTGACAATCTGATTTCTGACTTTGAATCAACAGTCGGTGAGAAAAGCGCAACAGCTGTTATCAACAGTGAGGCCTTAACTAGCTTGAAGCAGAGTGTGGATGGTCTCCATTCCTCCATTGTCCGGGATATGGATGCGACGAATAAATATTATACGGAAATTTCTGACTTGATCTCACTGAAAGCTCCCAGTAAGGATAAGTTGAGTCGGGCTATTGAGGCGTCGAAACAGTCGCTTTCCGAGACGGAGAAGCGCCTGGCTACCTTCAATGGCAAGCAGGCCACAAGTGAGTTAGATGCGATTTTAAACAATCAAAATAAGGGCTTAACGAAGGTGAGTGGGACGGTTACCATGGCCAGCCCTTATCGTAATCCTGAAGCGCTAGCTATCTATCGTAATCCTCATTTCAAGAAGGCGGCAAACCGCTATCACCAGAAAGTGGATAGCCTAGCAAGGGCTTACTTCCAGAAGAATCATCCAGGCGTTGCATTTGACAAGGACAAGGCAGGGATTGAGGAATTGCAGGCTCTTGCGAGGGAGGTGACTAAGAAGGCAGAGTATGGAGATTCATCTTCAGTTAAGACGTTAGGAGACTATGGTAATGACTTAGCGGAAACTTCAGTCTATACAAGTCTTGAAGAAGGTATCAAGCACCTTATTGAGAAAATGAAAGTATCAGTACCGGATGTAGCTAATTATTGGAGCGTGGGAATAAGTGGTAATTCATATTATAAAAATATGAATTTCGCCTTTGATGCTCAACAATTTGCGAAAGACTCCACGACGAATGCTCTAAAAGGTCTTTTTAATAATATTACTGTGTCAGAAGTTGGTATTCCGATTCCAGGTACGAATGTTTCCATGGGGATATCAGGTATTAGCTCAGTATTTATGGGGATGAACTTTTTGAACAACCTACAAAATGAGAATGCTGGACGTGCTTTTACGCATACGGCAGTAACGACGGCAGTTACAGCAGTAGGAGTGGATGTTGCAACAACAGCTCTTTTAGCAACGGCTACAGGTTCAGGGGGACTTGCAACAGTAGCAACAGTTTTGGCTTCTAATCCAGTTGGATGGACTATTATTGCAGGTGTTGCAGTTGGATATGCGGTAGATTTAGCGTATAAAAATAATTTTCTTGGAATCAGAGATATAGCAAATGATATGGGCGACAATCTGGATAAGAGTATTAAGGAAATTGGAAATAGTATCGATTCAGGTATTAAATCAATTCAGAAAGTGTTTGGGTGGTAAATGTGGAATTAAAATTTAAATATTCGAATATAGCAGTTTTTAGACTCGTAGAGTTTAAAAATAAAAGTTATATCTTAGATCCTACTACTATAAAAGGCAAATCCTATTTCTTCGGTTCGCTTCCGAAAGAGGTTACTGCTGAAATGGTTGAGTTATCTCCATCTAATGATAGTTTTAGAATAAAATCGAAAACACCAATAGGCGCATCTACTGCTCTAGTTATCATGATTCAGCCACTTGTGGGCTTCTCTCATACGCTGATGAAAGATGCCTTTATTAGCTGGGGAATCAATCAGCAAATTTTAATGAAAGTAGCGTTATTTGCTTTCTCTGTATTTTTGTCATATCTTATGGCTGTCTTTTATGAAAAAAGTGCGGTAGGGAAGTTTGAATCAAGAGTACCCAAAAACAGTAAACGTTGTCGACTTGTTTTGGAACCCAAAGGTAAACGAATGATTGATTGGTGGTATATTACTCTTGGAATTAATGCTGTTTGTTTAGCATTTTTTATAGGACTTGACAGTGGTTATGAAAGTGCTATATTGGTTATAAATGGCATAATTTCGTGGTGGTTTTTTGTAATACTGAGAATGCCACAAATCCCAGAGTATTATAAGACACTAACATTAACTGAAATTGAAGAGCTATAAATACAGAACGTTGAGAAGTTAGAAATGACTTTGATTCAGGTATTAAATCAATTCAGAAAGTGTTTGGGTGGTAATTTTGGAAATTAATTATAGAGAAACGAAGTATTTTTGTCATCAACTTGTAGAACTAAACGGGAAAAAATATATATTAGATGCCAGTTCAATGACTCCCAAGTTCTACTATTGGGGTGTTCCAACGGAGGAATTAACGGTTGAGATGGCGGAACTTAACAGAGAGGATCTCAATTTTAGTACCCCGATTAATAAGTTTAAAGCTTCATATGTGGCAATTATGGTTCAACCGCTTGTATGGATTGTCTATTCTTTATTGAAAACTTTTTTTAAAGAGTACAATATTAGCCAACAGATAATTTTAAAATTAGTAGTATTTTGCGCATCTATACTATTCTCCTACTTGATTTTTTATTTTACAAGAGAGAAAGATCGTAAAAATGTTAAAGCTTTACTGCCTTCTTCTAGTAGAAGATATGAGATGATTTTTAAACCAATATCTGCAAGAAAGCAAGTTTTTGACGCCTATATTTTTAAAGTTCCCATAATAGCTTGTTTAGTTCTCTATTTGTCAATTAATGATGGAGGAGAAGGGCTTGTTCTCGTTATCAATAGTATTATCACATTTTTCCTTCTAACAATTGACTTTGGCAAGGTTCCCATTCTTTCCGATTATAAGATTAGAAACATCACATTTGAAGGAATTAGAGAAATTAAATGAGGCCTTTGATTCCGATATTAAATCAATTCAGAGAGTATTGGGGTGGTAAATGATTCATTTGAAGTTTAAGAATGCTAATACGATGGCGTATAGCATTGTAGAAATAGAAAACAAAAAGTATCTTATGGACTTAGGTTCAATGAAAGGGAAACTCTATTTTCTCGGATTGATGCCTAACTTAATCACTCTTGATATGATTGAGTTAACTCCCTCTGATGATAGTTTTGAAATTAAGTCTAAACCAAAGATAGGAACAACTACTATATCTATTATGGTACAACCATTTGTAGCTCTACTATATAGAGCGATGGAATCAGCTTTTATTAGTATGGGATTGAGTCAACAGATAATTATCAAGAGTATACTATTTGTCTTGTCTATGCTCCTTGCATACTTAGGAGCTGTTTATTATGAAAAAAATTCTCGACGTAACGCATTATCAAGAATACCAGAGAAAAGCAAACGTTATAGAGTCAAGTTTAAACCAAATGGTAAAAGAAATCCAGTATTATTATTTGGCTTTTTATTGAATATTATTTGTTTGGGATTTTTTATGGGTATTAGTGATGGTTCCGAAGGAGCAGTTTTAGTTATAAATGGATTGATATCAACATTTTTCTTTTTTATAGCTAGAATGCCGACAATTATTTCTTCATGTAGGAACAAGGAATTAATACCAGTTGAAATAGAGGGACTTTAAGTTCTCAGTTCTGGTTGAAACGACACTTTTTAATCTTATAATTTTTAGCGGTACTTTCTTCTGAGGACGATATGTATATTTTGGTATGCGCACAAAATCTAGAAGGTTAGTGAGAAAATAAAGTTGAGCTTAAAGGAAATTAAATGATTCAGGTAATAAATCAATTCAGAAAGTGTTTTGGGGGGAAATGTGGAATTAAAATTTAAAGAAACAAATAAAACTTTTCATAAAATTGTAGAATTTAAAGGTGAAAAATATCTTTTGGATATGACTAGCATTAGTCCTAAAACTTATTTCTGGGGTTCTCTTCCTAGTGAAATCACAGCTAAATGCTTAAAGTTAGATAAAAGTAATACAAGTTTTGAGAGCTTAGCTCCAACTATGAGCAAATCTCTTGGTATTGGAATAGGTGTAGCAATAGGTGGAGCTTGTTATGGGATTGTTACGAATGCTTTTAAGAGTTATGACATTAGCCATAATATTTCTTTTAAATTAGGTTTATTTGTCCTCTTTATCGCCCTGGCTTATCTTGCTTTCAGGTTCATTGCTTTTGTGGTTCGTCATAATCTTCAACAAAAGCTTTCAAGTAATGAAACGAAGTATCAAATAGTATTCAAGCTAGCAAGACCACAACGTCAGTTAAAACTGTATAAACTTCTGCCTATTCTTTTTGTTGCGGTTATAGGATGTTTGGGGTTTTATATCCTTACTGATAATGGGACAGAAGCCTCTATCCTTATCATTAACAGTATTTTATTTTTGGGTTTCTTTACGGTGATTTTAGGTATGCTACCACTCCGAGAAGGTTACGAAAAGCAAGAGATTATTTTTGAAAAAATAGAAAAGTTGTAAGTTGAATTGTTTAGCTTATAAGCATAATTTTTGGTCATTAAAACCATAGCAAACGAGATGGGTGACAATCTTAATAAAAGTATATTAGATGTTGGCAAAGCCTTTGATTCCGGTATTAAATCAATTCAGAAAGTGTTTGGGTGGTAAATGATTAATTTAAAGTTCAAGAATGCTAATACGATGGCGTATAGTATTGTAGAAATAGAAAATAAAAAATATATTATGGACTTAGGTTCAATGAAAGGGAAACGCTATTTTCTCGGACTGCTTCCTAACTTAATCACTCTTGATATGATTGAGTTAACTCCCTCTGATGATAGTTTTGAAATTAAGTCTAAAACAAAGATAGGGACAACTACTATATCTATTATGGTACAACCATTTGTAGCACTACTATATAGGGCTATGAATTCAGCTTTTATTAGTATGGGATTGAGTCAGCAGATATTTATGAAGAGTATACTATTTGTCTTGTCTATGCTCCTTGCATACTTAGGAGCTGTTTATTATGAAAAAACTTCTCGACGTAACGCATTATCAAGAATACCAAAGAATAGCAAACGTTATAGAGTCAAGTTTAAACCAAATGGTAAAAGAAATCCAGTATTATTGTTTGGCTTTTTATTGAATATTATTTGTTTGGGCTTTTTTATGGGTATTAGTAATGGTTCCGAAGGAGCAGTTTTAGTTATAAATGGATTGATATCAACATTTTTCTTTTTTATAGCTAGAATGCCAACAATTATTTCTTCATGTAGGAACAAGGAATTAATACCAGTTGAAATAGAGGAACTTTAAGTTCTCAGTTCCGGTCGAAACGACACTTTTTAATCTTATAATTTTTAGCGGTACTTTCTTCTGAGGGCGATAAGTATATTCTGGTATGCGTACAAAATCTAGAAGGTTAGTGAGAAATAAAGTTGAGCTTAAAGGAAATTATAATAAGATTAAAAATTAGAATGATAAGAAACTGATTGGTGCTTATGTAGCGAGAATTAGAGACTATAAAAACTTTATCCAGGTAAAGAGTTGCCAGAGAATGTTAAAGATGCTGTACGAAAATATGTCGAGAGTAAAGTTAATGGTGATATTACTAGTAACGATTTAGGTGAGTTGCTTGATCTTATCCGAGATACATCTCTGGAAGAACTTGCTAAAGATACAATTACTAAGTTAAGCTCAACGAATCCTAAATTATCAGAGTACTTTAAGTATTTTACTACTAGTGATAAGTTTGGTAATATAAACATTACCTACTCTGGGGATAGTAAAGCCTATACGGATGCTTTATTCAAAGCAAATGCTGCGAATCTACTTAAGCAACTCACAACTTCAGAAATTAATATCCCTATACCAGGAACCAACTCCTCTGTTGGAATTTCAAGGATTAGTTCAGTATTTATGGGGATGGACTTTTTGAATAATCTACAAAATGAGAATGCCGGACGTGCCTTTACACATACTGCAGCAACGACGGCAATGACAGTAGTAGGGGTTGATATGCTTACTACAGGAATCGTATATGCTAGTGTTGGGACAGGCTATGTTGCTAGTGGAGCTACCATTTTAGCAACTGCTATGGCAAGCAATCCAGTTGGTTGGTCAATTGCAGCTGGTGTTGCAGTAGCTTTTGTAGTTGGCCAAGCTTATAAAAATAACTTTTTGGGCATTAAAACCATAGCAAATGAGATGGGCGACAATATTGAAAAAAGTGTTAAGGAAGTTGAAAATAGCATTTATTCAGGTATTAAATCAATTCAGAAAGTATTTGGGTGGTAAATTAGTTATGAAAATTTTTCAAACATCAGGAAGTTATCATATTGTAGAATACAAAAATAAAAGGTATGTATTAGATAATACCACAATTGAACCTAAAAAATATTACTGGGGACAGCCTATAGATGAACTTTCTGTAAAAATGTATGAAATTTCTAAAACGGATACACGTTTTAATATCAAAGAATCTTCTTTAGGAAGATCAACGATAGTAGTGGTCATTCAACCTTTTGTTCATCTCCTCTATGGTTTCCTAGACTCTTTTTTTGAGAATGTTAGTATGCAGGAAAGAATATTTTTAAAGTTTGCTATGTTTGTTCTTTCTGTAATTATAGGTTATTTCATATATAGAGTACTTTTTAGAGACAAGAAGTATACCATTCAAGATAAACTTGGGAATGTTCCAAGTGTGGAAGTAAGATTTAGTACAGATGGTAAAAAACAATATGGTTTATCGATAGTATTTTTGATTTTACTATTAGCATCTTTTTTGTGGTATTTTTTGAGTAATATCAGCGGAATCTTAATACTTAGTGGACTGTTTTCACTAGCTGTTTTCGTTTTTTCATGGCAAATCTTACCTATCGGTATTTCTTATCAGCAAGGACATCTTTTTGTAGAAGAAGTAATAGAGCAAGATTAAACAAAAATTCTGTTACTGTGTTAGAAGTGGGTATTTCATACTTTTTATATTTCTATTATTTAAAAACATGCGTAAAAAAGTTAAGATATTACAAGGAGACAGAGATAGAAGAATGTTTAGAAAAATTATTTATATTGGTGAATTTAATAATCAAGCCATATACTTTGATACAGAAAAGCAGATACCGTTAGCGGCATCTAAAAGCTCACTGTTGAATACACAAAAATCCAAATATAGTTGGAAATATAGTGTTTGTATCATTTTGATTCTTATCTCGATTCGTATAATGTGCAGAATTTTCCCGGTCTTGGATCCTTTTTATGAAAAGTATAGTGTAGCAACTATAGTTTATTTGATAATAGTTTGGGTGGGAGCTGGAGTTGGTTTTCCAATCATAATGGAGAAAATTTTATATAAAAACATAAAGTTCGTTACTCCGACCACAAAGCAGGCTTTTAGAGGAGCCGTGTATGGGAATAACATTTGGAATAATTTTAGCAACAAGAAAATAACTAAAAGTAAGAAATTATGGGCTTGGCTAGTGACTCTTTGCATTGTATTTTTTTCTATAGCGAGTTTAATTGTTGTGGCTTTAGTATTTAACATGATTGGCAAAACTATAGGAAGTGAAATTATTGCCATAAGTCTTTTGGGGTTGTTACCGGGGATGAGTGTTTTTCTACTTTGGCAAAATAATATCATTCGTTGGTTGCGTATTGTTGAAAACTATCAAAAAAGAAAGATAAAATGGAATTAAGGGAAGTGTATTTAGGTGAGATGATGAAAGATAATTATGAAATTATTCCTGTAGGGATCTATCAAAAGCAATCTGTTTTTTATGATAAAAGCAGTCAAAAATTACTAATCAGGATAGATAAAAAAGAAAGCAGCTATAGTCAATCTTTCTTAGTGATGATTATACTGTTTATGTTGCCAATAGTTAGATGGTTAAATCAATATCTATTTATAAATATTTTATTATTTAATACTTTAATACTGATATTTGGGACAATTGCAGTTTTTTCTGTTTCGCGAATCTACTTTAAAAAGTTGTATAGAGAGATAGAATTATCTGATTTTTACCTGTCGAGAGAATCATATGGTATATTTCTTCATCAAGAAAAAAGGAATTCTAAGATTGCAATGATAACTATCATATCTTTATTTCTAATAGTTACAATTTCTGCTATTCTATATTTACTGACATCAATCTTTTTATTCTTATTTGTTTCCGTCGGTTTACTTTTTCCTTTTTGTTTATTCTTAAATACAAAAACGAAAGAACGATATATTATTTTAAATCAATTGATAAAGGAGTTAGAGAATGAGTAAGTACTTGACTATTGGAAGTGTTGTTCTAGTGAGTAAAAGATATGTATGATTATAAAAAATAATTCCCTTTGGCTACTATAAAAAGAAACCAGTTTATTACGATTTGAATGAAGGAAGTCTTAAAGTATCTCAGTCAAAAGAAATTCCTTACAAAATAAATGGTTGGGTTCTCAGTGCAGTATTAGTAGCTCTTCCTATCATGCAGAAGATTTCTTCATCAGGGACTGTGCTGAAAGGTGGTGCTGACCAAATATTATTACTGCAAGACTGGCCATAAGAATGGACTTCGGACTTTAGAATAGTTCCTAATTAATGGATTATCAATAATTGAAGGAGAAAAGAGATATGACAAGTAGTTTAAAGCAAATTGCTGAAAAAATTGTTTTTATTATTGAAGAAGAGTACCCCAAACAAAAAAGTGTTACAGGCTCAATTCAAAGTATTTATCAATTAGCAAATGAAATTGTAGAAAGTGGAGAAGTAGCAAAAAACATAAATCTTAAAAGTCTAGTTAGAATGTTTGCAGATGAGACAACACATTATCAAAGTGAGATTATTTACTTACTTCAAGATTTAGATAAGGAATTGAAAAAGAATGAATATAAAAGATAGTTTACAACATTTTTCATCGAATCGAACAGAAGAGAATAGGTCGAAACTTCTTTCAGATATGGAGAAATGGACGCTGTTCGTCGCTATAAGATGGGTAGATAAGCAGATGTTCCGCATTCTCCATATTTAGGATGAAACAGAAAATTTTTATCTGCAGTAAGTAGTAAGGTGTGTATTCAAGCTGACCAAATATTATTACCACAGGGATGGTCGCAGGATTGGGTTGTGAATGTAAGGACTGTCCCTAATTAAGGAGTAGATTATGAGTATGAGATCAATAAAGATAGCCAATAAAATTTTAGAAATAATGGATAAACAGTATCCTTCAGAAATACAGGAAAAAGGAGCAATTAACACTCTTTATACCATTATTAGATCAATAAAGGAAACAGAAACTATCCCATCGAATATTCATCTTAAGGATCATGCACGTATGTTGATAGATGCAACTTCTAATTATAATTTAGAAATCATCTACCTACTTCAAGATTTAGATAAGGAATTAAAAAAGAATGAACGGCAAAGATAGTTTACAACGTTTTTCATCAAATCGAACAGAAGAAAATAGGTCGAAACTTCTTTCAGATATGGAGAAATGGACGCTGTTCGTCCCTATAAGATGGGTAGATAAGCAGACGTTCCGCATTCTCCATATTCAGGATGGAACAGAAAATTTTTATCTGCAGTAAGTAGTAAGGTGTGTATTTAAAATGAAAATAATTTCAGAAGTAGTTGATAATTTAACTAGTATAAAATTATTAGTGAATTCTCGAAAAACTAATATTCCTATAATAGAGCTAGATAAGTTGTCCATTGCGGAAAAAAATATCACAAGTTTAAAATGGGAAAATTTTGTTCTTGAACAACGTGGTGATCTAACCGCATATTTATTAAAAAATGAGAGAGAAATTTTCAAAAAATGGAATGAATTGAGTAGGGATGCAAAAGAAAGAATTATTCCTATTGTTACAAAACAACTGTTTGCTTTAGTTGAAGAAAAAAAAATATTTGAATCAATGATACCCCAAATTAGATTTGATATAATTAACATTTCTATATATTTAACGTTAAAGAATGAATGTCTGAATGTAAATTCACCGTTTTTTGATGATTTATATACTTTATATCGATTGGGTTATATTCCCTGTGGCTATGCTAAAGGGAAATATAAAGTATTATAGAGAGAAATAAGGAGAAATAAATGGAAAATCAATATGTAAGTGAGTCATTAAGAATAGCAAATGATATTATCCAATTGGTTAAAATTGATCTAAAGGACGAAATGAATAGGCAAATTTTAGCTTCCTATATATTTGGTGTTTTAAATGCTAAAGCAATTCAAGAGTCCATTTCTCCAATCGATGTTCAAGTTACAATGATTCGTGTTGGAATAGAAGCGTTGGGCTATAGTCCAGAGGCAGCTACTCAAATGACGTAATTTGTTATCGATGCCACAGATAAGAATTTCCATCCAACTGTATATGCAATAATACATAGAGGAGTAGAGGCGTTTTATCTCTATAGTAATGAGAAATACGAGCAACTAAAAGAGGATTTTGATAATATAATGGCATCCATAAAATAAGGTAGATTTGCTTTAAGAAGAAAATAATGGAGGAAAGAATGTATTATTTTAAATCGTTAGAGAGACCTATCTCAAATTCAGAACTATCAGAGATAGAAAAAAAAATAAATGTAATACTTCCAGAAGACTATAAGGAATTTCTATTAGAAGTTAATGTGGGTATTCCTAAAGAGCAGTACTTATCGTTTTTTATTGATGATTTAAATGAAAAAGTGATTTTGGGGACAATGTTAGGTATTTCAGAGAATAAAAACTTTAGTCTAACGGATTGGAACTCAGAATACCAAATTGAACTTCCATACGATTCATTTGTCTTTGGAACGGAATATGGAGGAGGGTTATTTGTTATGATTGTGAGTGGAGAGGATAGAGGAATTTATTTTTGGGACCACACATTTATATTTGACCAGTCGTCGGTAGATTCAAATGTATACTTTTTAGCAGATAATTTTACTAATTTTATAGAAAAGTTATATATTTCTGAACCATAGAAATACAAAAGAGGAATCCTATTTATGAGTGATAAATTCCTTGAATCAGCCAATGTGAGGTTTAAGTAATATTCAACAAGGAGAAATTGCAAAAGTCTTTGGAGCAGGTAGAGGAACTCAGATACAACTAGGGAATTCTTTGAAGTATTATGAAGATTTAGTTTTATTAAAAGAGGTGATAAAATGGATTCGGAACAAATTGAAAAATTCAAACAAGAAATAGAATGTATTATAAAAGAAAAAAATTATATATCTTTACGGTATGTTCTTTTCGATGAAACAAATAGAACACCATTTGCTGTACATATATTTTACAAAGATGATTTATTCATGGTGAATAGCAGAGATGAGAGGGGTTATAAAATTGGAAGAACATTTGAATTTGATAATTTTTCTGAGGCTGAAAAAAAATTCTTTAATGTATTGGACTTTATAGTACGTGAGGGTCGAAGGGAGATATCTAACAGAGGAAACTATATGTATTCCTCACCTCTTTGGGACAAACCATAATGATAAAATTAGAAAAGCAACGCAGTGAAATTTGATTTGAATTTTATCGAGCTCTTCCATCAACAAGTCTCGATTGCCTTTATGCGTACTGAGGATATCAAGATTATCATAAATATAAGGTAATACATGATTTGACAAAAAGTAATATGGAGTGAAGTAAATGATATTTGAAGATTTATTAATGGAAATTCAATCTGATTTGGTGTCTTTAGGATTAGAATATTCGAATAGTCAAATTGATGAAATTTATTTGTATGGTTATATGGAAGAAGGTAGTTATTTTTTCAATTTATTTTTTAAGAAAAATGGGGAGATAATTAAACTTAATCAGATTAATGATTTTTTGAATGAAAATGAAAAAATAGATGATTCACGTGATAGACAGATACAACTTCTAGAATTAGGAATTGATGATTTAGAAAAAATCGAGATTTTGTTTGAGAATAATAAAAAAGAAGTACCTACCGAAATCAAAATTATTTATAATAAGAGCAGCAATAGTCTCAAATCCAAATATAGTTATTCACCTATTTCAGATGATACTTCAGAATTAGAATTATTCAATAACTGGTATGATACGGTGAAAGTAGAAAATAATATTTGAAGATAAGCTAATGAATTTACAAGTAGTCAAGCGCTTTAAACTTAGTTTCTACTCCATTATCATATAGTTATGAGAATCAGGAAGCTCAGATTCATTACAATCAACTAGATCAACTATTTTCCATCACTGATTTACAGGGTTTTATGGGGATTGTGGACAGTGTCTACAGTCCTATTTATCCTTTAGGTTCTATTGTTGAGCTAGATTTGGAGCTATTACCAGAGGAAATCCAGAAAAGCTTAGCGGAGGGGGCAGGACCACTCGTTAAGACTGGCCATTAGAATGGATTTCGGATTTTAGAATAGTTCCTAATTGATGGATTATCAATAATTGAGGGAGAAAAAGAGATATGACAAGTAGTTTAAAGCGAATTGCTGAAAAAATTGTTTTTATTATTGAAGAAGAGTACCCCAAACAAAAAAGTGTTACAGGCTCAATTCAAAGTATTTATCAATTAGCAAATGAAATTATAGAAAGTGGAGAAGTAGCAAAAAACATAAATCTTAAAAGTCTAGTTAGAATGTTTGCAGATGAGACAACGCATTATCAAAGTGAGATCATTTACTTACTTCAAGATTTAGATAAGGAATTAAAAAAGAATGAACGTCAAAGATAGTTTACAACATTTTTCATCGAATCGAACAGAAGAGAATAGGTCGAAACTTCTTTCAGATATGGAGAAATGGACGCTGTTCGTCCCTATAAGATGGGTAGATAAGCAGACGTTCCGCATTCTCCATATTCAGGATGGAAAGGATTTAATAAAATGGAAACAGACAATACGGTATCTATTTGGATAGGTAATTTCAAAAATTTAACTGAGTTAGAAAATTATATTGATCTAACTTATGATGATGAGGGAGAGATCGTTGTTTCTGATTTTTTCAACGATTTTAAGATAGACATTAATGATATAGATGAAGATTTAATTGA
This sequence comes from Streptococcus sp. SM3, assembly GCF_027497875.1. Next base: position 14,052 of record NZ_JAJNSA010000007.1, read on the forward strand.
AAAAGCAGTTTTGCCAAATGAAACAAACGATATATCTATTATTTTGCGCACTGCCTCCTATGAGGAACAGTTGTTGTGTGAATTGAACGCATTAGAGAGTCTGACTATAAATAAAGGCAATACAGTTGTACTAATCTATAACTATGCTTATGATGGCTCTGTAAAATTCTCAGATTATTTAAATTTCATTACAAGTGTAGATTATAAATAAAATAATAACTTAGGAGTTTTATCGCCGTCATCGCCCCATCTAAGCCTGGTTGAAGGACCGCTCGAATGAGATTGGTTCCTGGTGGGGAGATGTTGTTGAAGGCACACGGAATCTGCCTAATAATTTTAGATTAGAAACACCTTCAGCAAATAGAAGTCATAAGTATGAGTAAGGAGATGGGTAATATGGAATCAAAAGCAATATTTGAAGCTGCACAGGTAGGCGATTTTAAATTACTGAAAGATTTATATAGCGGTAGTATAAATCAGGTAAATAAGGAACAATTGAATCTTTTATCGGTTGTCCTCACTAATAGTGATAAAATTGATGACCGAATTAAGATAATTAACTTCTTGCTTGATAGAGGTATAGACATAAACTATCAGGATAGAGATGGTAGGACAGCACTACATAATTTTTTTCAATTTAAAGCAAATTGGAGACCGAATGTAGAGTACGCAGTAAATGTAATAGATAAGTTAATTGAAGCGGGTATAAATATTAATGCAATTGATAAATATGGATCAGTAGCATTAATTTATTCTTTAACTGTTTTAAAATTAACAACGCATGATGCATATCCTATTTATGAATTATTGCTAAAACATAATGCAGATTATACTCTAAAAAATGATGCGGGTAAATCTGCGTTAGACTACGCTAAAGAGTTATCTTGGAGAAATGATTTTTTAAATATTTTGGAGAAGTATGAAAATGAAAGTAAGTGATAATTATGGAGGATTTGTTCTATCAAGGAATGTAAAAAATGGATTACCTATTGCGTATACTTACAGAGAAAAATCTCGACTGTTACAATTAAATGGATGGACCATTTATTCTAGTTCCGATGATGAGGAATACGTAAATAATCCCCAAAATTTTGAAATTGTATCAGCAAAAACCATGTTTTCTATTGCACCCGTGATGGAAGAAATTTTTGAAGCGAAGTATGGGACGAATTTAGCGTGGCTATACGAGGAGGGGGTTCATGTTGGTTTCTATGATTTAAATGAGGAAAAAGAGGTAAAAATATCTGAAATTTTAGATTAGTTATGTATAGTAGTATTGTCTTGATTGATTTTTTATGAGGTGTATGTAGTTCTTGTATAGCGCTGCTAATATATATTGAATGTGGTATTCATTCTAAATATAAAAAGAAAGGAAAAAATTAGAAAGTGGAAGATATTAGAACGGTAATCCTCCCTTTGCCTAGTATTGAATTAGTTAAGGAAAAGGAGGAAGAATGGTGCATTGAGTTACCGAATTCCTTTAAGGAATTCATAATCAGATATAATGGGATAATTCCTAAAAAGAATCTTTTTAAAATCAGTGATGATAAAGAGTATGTTATAGAAAGATTCCTTTGTATTTTAGATGATTTTGAAGAGAATTCCCTAGGAATGTACGATATTGATGTTATATGGAGTCCAATACTAGAAATTTTAAGTGTGGATCCAGATTCTGTTGGTGTAGAACTATTACCAGTAGCAACACTGTTCGGTGGTGATTTTATATGTTTAGACTATAGAGAAGGGACCCAGAACCCCAAGGTATGTTATTGGAAGCGTGAGGATTCATACGAATGGCATCCTAGTGTAGAGTTTGTTTCAGAAACATTTGAAGACTTTTTAGGAATGCTATATTCTGAAGATGATATTGCAAATAGCTAGTATTTGGTTACGGAATCATGCTTTTGAGTATATGTTAAGAGTAATGCACAAAATATAATGTAGGAGTTCTATTTATGAGTGATAAATTCCTTGAGTCATTTATTGAAAAAACTTTTTATAATGAGCTATTTAGTAAGTTGAAATCTTACATCTCTCTTCATAGGGATGAAATAATGGTTAAATCCTATACTCTATCTTCGATATCCTATAAAGCGCTAAATGATTTTAGCGTCAAGAGTGTTTTAACATGAAATATGGTTGGTGATGTGATAGAATCTCATTTGCTTGTAGTAGCGATATTAGAAATAAAAGGACACTCTAAATATGGATATGAAGTAGATAATGCTGAAATATGGCTAGATGTAACGGTTTCTTACCAATTGAATAATGGACTTCATCATTTCTCCGTAGGGAATATCACAGAGTATGATGCTACTAATAAAGAGATGAAACAAACTCCAGATTTTACTCTGGAGTTTGTTCCCTATATCTATACTAGGGATATGGAACAAGTTGCGGAAGGAATAGTGAGAAGATACTATCCAGAGGCGTTACAGACTCCGAAGCCTCTACCTATTGATGAGTATCTTTCAAATATCGGTCTGACAAAAGTTGAAGGGAAATTGATTCCAGATAGTTCCGTTTTTGGAGAGATGATTTTTAAAGATACAACTGTCACGTTGTATGATGAAGATACTCCTAAAGAATTGGCTGTTTCAAAAGGAACTATTCTGGTCGATCCAGAAGTAATCTGTTTACGAACAATGGGAAGCAGGTCACAAGTGAGTTAGATGCGATTTTAAACAATCAAAATAAGGGCTTAACAAAGGTGAGTGGGACGGTTACTATGGCCAGCCCTTATCGTAATCCTGAAGCGCTAGCTATCTATCGTAATCCTCATTTCAAGAAGGCGGCAAACCGTTATCACCAGAAAGTGGATAGCATGGCACGGGCTTATTTCCAGAAGAATCATCTGGACAGGTGAAAGAGGAGAGTCTACATTTGTTTCAAACAAAGATGAGGTTAGAAAAATTTTAGATGATGTAAATCTAGAAGGTATAGAGTATGAAAATGCGATACCAGATTTTTCACCTGTCTCTAAAGGTTAAGTGAAAATTATAGATATGGGTATTGACAGAAATGCTAACTTTAGACAAGCTGATGAGCTCCTTGCTAGAGAATTGGGGAAAACTCGTCGAGAAATTGTTAAGTTTAGAAAAGAAAATAAACTAACGTGGCACGAACTTAATGACATGACGAGTATGCAACTAGTTCCGAGTATCATAAATAGTAAATTTGGGCATTTAGGCGGTGTTTCAGAAGTTAAAAAGTTGTTGGAATTATTGCAGTAGAAAAAGAGGTATGAAATGAAGATAGTACATCCTGTTTTTGGGGAATTGACATTTAATAATGGTTGGACTAAGAGTATTAAATTAAATATTTTTAAAAAGGAATTTTCTGTTGAAATAAATATTGATGCAGATGAAGATGCGGTATTCGATGAAAATCAAATCAAAGCTTTTGAATTTTTTTTCAGTGATATTCAGAACTGTGTTACCCAAGCCGAGAATGGTATTGTTGGATATTATAATTCAATAATTGATGAGGTAATTGATAGACTGGATTCAGATTCTAATTTTGGTCAGAAGTTATTAAATGCTAAAGATAATCCGAGTGAAATCTTTAAATTTTTGACAGTAAAACAAATTATGATTCCGATGAATTTTGATGATAATACACGCGAAGCAGGCTTCATTTGTGATTGTGAATGGGATATTGAAAACGGTGTTGGAATAAAATATATTAATGAACAAATATCAGAAATAGGATTTCAAGACATTTTGCTATAAGGGAGAAACATTAAGTATTGGAAAAGTTGCGCCACAAACGATATCTTCATCAGGGACTGTTCTAAAAGGCGGTGCGGACCAAATATTATTACCACAGGGATGGTCGCAGGATTGGGTTGTGAATGTAAGGACTGTCCCTAATTAAGGAGTAGATTATGAGTATGAAATCAATAGAGATAGCCAATAAAATTTTAGAAATAATGGATGAACAGTATCCTTCAGAAATACAGGAAAAAGGAGCAATTAACACTCTTTATACCATTATTAGATCAATAAAGGAAACAGAAACTATCCCATTAAATGTTCATCTTAAGGATCATGCACGTATGTTGATAGATGCAACTGCTAATTATAATTTAGAAATCATCTACCTACTTCAAGATTTGGATAAGGAATTAAAAAAGAATGAACGTCAAAGATAGTTTACAACGTTTTTCATCAAATAAAACAGAAAAAATAGGGAACAGCTTCTTTCAAATTTGGAGAAGAGTTCACTTTTTATTCCAGTAAGATGGATTGATGAGCAGACATTTCGTGTTCTTCATATCCAAGATGTGACGAGGAATTTTTATCTGCCTATTTTGACAAGTTTAGATGAGCAATTGCCACCTATACATGATCAAGACTCTCTTAGGTTAGAAACTGTTCGACTAGCTGATTGTATCCAGTTACTTCAATCTAACCAAGATATAGAAGAATTTGTTATCAATCCAATATCTGATAATGTCACTGTTTCTTCTTCTGTACTACGAGGATAGTCTAATCTAACAAACCATCAAGTATCATTTGGAAAGACGAAGAAACAATATGACGGGCAAAATGTTTATGAGGTGACTAAAGATATAGATGATATTTTGAAAAAAGGAGATAAGTTGTACTTAGATGGTCGGCATAAAGATTATTTTGAGTTATTCAATAAAAGAGGTAAAGTAAAGGATGTTCTTAATCCTGATGGAACTTCTAATAGTAAAAAATTTAATTTAGCTTCTGGGAGGAGATTAAAATGATTAGTTCAGAGTTAAAAGATGTAATGAAACGATTGACTATTCTTAATGAGAATAATAAAGGTGTGCTACTTAGAGAAGAAAGTATCAGAGATATAGACAAGACGATAAATATCTTTCTAAAAAAATATGAAGATCGTTTTTATGAAGGATTAAGATTGTTTAACGAGATAGACATTACTACAATTTCCTCTTCAGAGAATTCAGATTACACTATTGCTTTCTATAATTTATTAACTGGAATTAGGGGGATAATCGATTGTTTTGATGACTTTGATGATATTTTAGTTGAATTGAATAAAAACTTTATGTATCAAAGTGGCGAAATTACAAAAGAAGAATGGGAAAGTTCAGGGGAAGTAGTCTTGGATGACGAAGAAAATGAATTTGGAGATTGAAGAATAGATATTGATTCCTCTTAAATGAATGGGCAAGTCGAAGAATGAAAAATGGAATTTTAAATTTACTAGAAGGATTGAGAAGGTATTAAAAATGAAACAAAAAGTATCGTTATGGCTCGGTAATTTTGCCAGTCAAGAAGAATTTCAAGAATACTTCAAAATTACATATAAAGAGGATGGGAATAGCGTTTCTTCAGAATTTGAGACAGACTTTCATTTGTCGTACTACGATAGAGATTTAGTTGAAAAAGATTGGGTTGATGTTTCTGAAAATAATATTGATGTTTTGCTTGAAGGTTTCTCATACGATGAAGAGATTATTATGAAGTTTCCTAAAATATCATCAACCTATAATACAATTGTTTTGATTTATGATTTTGATTATTCTAAAGAAGGATTAAAAGTAAGTAACAATGGTTCTGGGACATTAGAGTTTATTGGTATTGCAGAATACGATTACTAAGCTTAGCATATAAGGAATTCTGGCACATCATCAACCCATCTAAGCCTGGCTGAAGGATCGCTCGAATGAGACAGGTCAGAAGCAATTAAAGCGAATAAGAAAGTTGAAGTTCATGTCAAAATTGAGTATGTAGAGAATTCTGCACGACCGAAGACATTTAGGATAAATTATACAATTGACGGACAAACTTATACACATCGTATAAAAAATATTAGTGGAGGGAAGTAAATGATATTTGAAGATCAATTAATGGAAATTCAATCTGATATGATTTCTTTATCACTCGAGTATGTAGAAAATAAAGCAGAGATAGTTTATATATATGTAGTTTTAGAGGATGGTTTAGTTTCTTTTGATGTTTTTTATAAAATTGGTGGATTCATTTCTGAGAAAAGTGATGTAAATGAGTATTTGTCAGAAAAAATTAATGATTCAGATGATATCCAATTCTCGCTATTAGAATATGGAATAGAGGATGCGGAAAAGATAGAAGTACTCTTTAAAGAGAACTCTAAAGAGGTACCTACTGAAATAAGATTGGTATATGATGTGAAAAATAATAGTCTTAAAAGCAATTACATATACGATGCAATGTATGAAAAAAATGAAGATTTATCAGTATCAGATGTTTTTGAAGCTTGGATACAGGAAGAAAAATCGAAATTAATCACATAAAAGCTAGTGTTTACGAGCCGTATGTAAACACGGAGAAAGGCTAATGGGATTTTATATAGATATTGCGGAGCTAAGGTAGGAGATGCAGGTATTGGTAATACTTGGCATCATCACCAAGATGGAATAACGTTGCAAGCGGTTGATAGGGCTATAACTCATCGAGGTGGTATATCAATTATGAAAGGAAATAAATAAAAATGACAATGAAGCTTGATAGGTTTGGATTTGCCAATGAAGAAGCGATTTCAATATTAGAAAATAAATTTGAAGTAGTTTTACCAGAAGATTATAAAAGATTTTTATTACAAGAAAATGGTGGTAGAAATACAGCTTATAAATATAAAAATTTAGTAAGAATTTCTCAAATTAGTGAAGAAATTAATATTGATGTAATGTTCGGTGTTGAAACGAATATAAAAAATGCAGATATCGAACAGTGGACTAGTGAGTATCGGGATGATTTATTCCCAAATTCAATCATTATTGGGGACACTATTCAACATGGCTTCATAGTGTTCTGGCTGAGCAATGATGATAATGCTGGAATTTATTATTATGATGATACCTATGAATTTGCATCGTCTACTGATGATATGAATACTTATTTTTTGGCAAATTCATTTAGTGAGTTTTTAAATATGGTAGAAAATTAGTAAATAATTATCTGCGTGATAGCTTTTTGTAGTATACTTTTAGGTTAGAAAATGCCAGAGTGGATGAAGCGGGACTTGCAAGGCACGGTAGCTAACCTGTCTAGCCTTGCGGAGTTAGGAGTAGGAACTTACACTGCTCTGATAGATCCAGGAGCGGCTCAGCGTGGCCAGGATCCTAATGCTAGCTATGCGGCAGCTTTTCGTGCTTAGCAGACCGGAATATCCCTCTGGGATAATGTTACCCATATGGATGCCTATGATGCAGGAGGCTTGACCTTTGAGATTGCGAGTCTTTTTGTCGGCCCAGCAGCTGTAGGTAAGATGGCTAAGGGGACCAAGCTCGGAGCTAAGGCAGCTGAGATGATTACAGTACCAAAGCAAGAATTCTCGCAAATGTCGAAAAATGGGGTTCAAAGGTTGACAGGATTCTTGCGAAGGGTGATGAAGTCATCAAGTGTTTCACCAAAAATCTACTGAAGAAAGAGCTTCCTTTCTCAGTAGGAAGCGGAGTTTTAGCTGGTGTAGGTAGAGTAGGTCATCAGCCAACATTCGGTGAGGTCATTCAGTATTTTAAGGATAAAGCTCGGGATGTTTATTCAAAACTTTCGAGCTCCAGAGGATGATTTTCTTGTTCTCTACGTGGAGAAAATGTTGAAATACCCAATATTTCCTTGAAAGAAATCGAGTATGCTAAAAGAGCTAGAGAAGAATATCAAAAATTAAGAAGAGAATTTGACTTAACTGTTCGAAAAGAATTTTTAAAGGATATTTCCAAAGATACTGATAAATTACGAGAGTTGGGATTCAGTGAGTTCGATATACAAAAATTAGCAGATGGTTTAGTTCCTAAAGGTTACCAAGTTCATCATCAGTTGCCATTAGATGATAGTGGAACAAATAGTTTTGAGAATCTTGTCTTAATAAAGAATGATCCTTATCATAAAGTGGTAACTAATTATCAACGGATATTGTTAAAGGTATGGAAGTTGGAGACTCTAAATTAGTTGATTGACCATTCTTTACAGATAATATTTATCCAAATTAGAATAGAGGAGATATAAAAAATGTGGATGAACTTTATTTCAAAAATTTCAGAAGTTGAAGAAAAGTACGGAGATTCTGTTAATAGTGGAGTTCCAAATACTGTTTTTTCAGCTCTTATGAAGAAACATAACGTTTGGCCGAATGATGAAGTAATGGAAGATTATAAAAGATTTCTTTCTCAAGTAAATGGAATTGATTTTAATGGTTTCATTTTGTATGGTATTTCTAAAAAAACAAACCCAGATATTATAGATGAAGATGTCTATGATATATTTGAAATGAATATTATTTGGCATGAGGAATCTAGTAACAACAGCTATTTCTTTTTAGGTGAGAGTGGTATGAGTTGGTATGTCTATGATACTTTTGATAAAGTATATAAGGAGTTAGATTTACCTTCAGGAGATCTAGTTAACAAGTATAGTACTCTAGACGACTTCTTGGAATCTATTTTAAAAACAGCATTGAACTAGCATTAGTAGTTAACTCTAGAAAAATGGGGTTCAAAGGTTGATAATATCCTAGCAAAGAGCAATAATGTTATTGGGAAATTTGGGGAGAAATTATTAGACACTCGAATCCCAGTTGGTATTCGTAAAGAGGCGGTTGCCTTTGCGGGAGGTATGAGAACCATGCCTACCTTCAGCGTTGAGAGTAAGACTCTGCGTGATGTGATGCACTTCTCTAGTAAACATGCGGATGATGTAGTACGAGGAGTAGGTGGTTCTGGTAGGACGGAGAGAAATCTTGAAGCTGTATTGGAAAAAGCGAAAAAAGGAGAGCCTGTTAGCACTTACCAAGAAAGATTGAATCAGACTCCTGTAAATGAAGGTCATTGGACAGGTGAAAGAGGAGAGTCTACATTTGTTTCAAACAAAGATGAAGTTAGAAAAATTTTAGATGATGTAAATCTAGAAGGTATAGAGTATGAAAATGCGATACCAGATTTTTCACCTGTCTCTAAAGGTGAAGTGAAAATTACAGATATGGGTATTGACAGAAATGCTAACTTTAGACAAGCTGATGAGCTCCTTGCTAGAGAATTAGGGAAAACTCGTCGAGAAATTGTTAAGTTTAGAAAAGAAAATAAACTAACGTGGCACGAACTTAATGACATGACGAGTATGCAACTAGTTCCGAGTATCATAAATAGTAAATTTGGGCATTTAGGCGGTGTTTCAGAAGTTAAAAAGTTGTTGGAATTATTGCAGTAGAAAAAGAGGTGTGAAATGAAGATAGTACATCCTGTTTTTGGGGAATTGACATTTAATAATGGTTGGACTAAGAGTATTAAATTAAATATTTTTAAAAAGGAATTTTCTGTTGAAATAAATATTGATGCAGATGAAGATGCGGTGTTCGATGAAAATCAAATCAAAGCTTTTGAATTTTTTTTCAGTGATATTCAGAACTGTGTTACCCAAGCCGAGAATGGTATTGTTGGATATTATAATTCAATAATTGATGAGGTAATTGATAGACTGGATTCAGATTCTAATTTTGGTCAGAAGTTATTAAATGCTAAAGATAATCCGAGTGAAATCTTTAAATTTTTGACAGTAAAACAAATTATGATTCCGATGAATTTTGATGATAATACACGTGAAGCAGGCTTCATTTGTGATTGTGAATGGGATATTGAAAACGGTGTTGGAATAAAATATATTAATGAACAAATATCAGAAATAGGATTTCAAGACATTTTGTTATAATTGAAGTTATGTTCAGCGGACCACGATCAGCAGTACTGAACAGCTTTTTAGTGCTTTAAGTAGCCAAATGGCAGCTGCGTGATGTGATGCACTTCTCAAGTAAACATGCGGATGATGTTGTGAGAGTGGCAGAGAAGCCCTTTGATAAAGAGCGGATTCTTGAAAATATTAGGCAAAGTCGACTTGCACGGGAAAGTTCGAAGTTTGATGCCTATCTTCGCAGAGAGTATGAAGCTAAGGGACACTATTTCCCAGAACGTGTTGAAATGCCAAATGGCAAGCGTGCTTATCTATCGGCAGATGATGGTTTCGATGGAAGAAAAATTCCTGTCAGATCACGAAGTTATGTGGATAGTGAGGGACATATTAAATGGCCACCGGAAGAAACCCAAGGTTTTGTGACAGATCATCTAGGTAAGCCGATAACCTCCCCTGCTAATATACATACGGGGCAGATTATTGATAGATTTGGTCCTTCAGGGGGGACGTATGTTAGTCCGGTTGAAGATGGAAAAATTATAGCTTTTAATAAACGCGGATTACCTTATCCAGAGGGATATCAAGACTATCATCAATATGAAGTAGTTAAAGATATAAATCTTAAAAATCTTGAAGAAGGTTTTCTTTCTATGTCTGATGTGGATCAAGAAAAACTTTCTATTATAATGCAAAAACGAGGGATATCGTTTTCAGATTTAGCTACTCCTGCAAAAGGTGAAATTGCAAAAGTTTTTGGAGCTGGTGGTGGAACGCAGATTAAACTTGGAACATCTGTTAGCTGGTACGAAAAAATGGGACTATTAAAGGAGATAAAATAAATGGATAAATTGATGCATGAAAAAAAAATAATTCAACAGAAAATTGAAGAGTTGAATTATACTACGCTAAGAGTCTCCGTATTTAATGGCAGGAATAAAGGGAGAGAAGATTGGCAAACGCGAATAGAATATGATGAGGGGGAAAAAGTATACTTAGTTTATTCTTTAGGAGATAGAGCAAGTATTATAGGAAAGATTAGAACATTTGGAAATTTTGAAGAAGCAGAGCAATGCTTATTTGAGATATTGGATTTAACTGTAAAATATAACAGGTTGCAAGTGATGACTAACGAGGAACCAGAATATCCTTCTCCTTTGTGGGACAAATCATAATGATAAATTTAGAAAAGCAACGCAGTGAAATTTGATTTGAATTTTACCGAGCTCTCCCATCAACAAGTATCGACTTCCTTTATGCGTAGTGAGGATATCAAGATTATCATAAATAAGAGAGGATTCAATAAACTCATCGAGTTTTTGTTGTTAGATGCCTTGCTAAATATTATTTTGACTGAAACTCTGTACAACAATTTAAAAATAAATGGTACTTATCTCTTGCTTGTAAAAGCCTGTATTGCTTTGGTGATGGCTCGTTTATCTATTTGCCCATACCCCAGTAAATCATTAAGGTGTTACTCTTATAATTTACTAAAATCAATTGATTTAATAAGCAATGGCCATCAATAGTCCTTTTAGAAATCGTTTCGGAGTATCTAATTAAAGTGCTAAAAGAAATGCAGCATTTCAGAGTATTGGTTTGTCCTATCAAGACATGTTGAGTGTGTAGGATTGCTTATTCAAACTGATTAAACAAGGATGTAGCTAGTGAAAATCCTACAGTAAGGAGTTTAAACATGAAATTCCATGAATTTGGGGATAAGAATTTACCTCCTATCTTACTAATACACGGTGGAGGCAGTTCTTGGTGGAATTATCTTCGTCAAGCACGTATCTTGTCAGAAAAATACCGTATTATTCTACCCACTTTGAATGGCCACGGCGAGGAATATCAACTTGATTATGTTTCTACTGAAGATTCGGCTTTGGAGATTCTAGACTATATCAAAGCAAACTGTGGTGGGAAATTGTTTGCAATCGGTGGTGTTTCACTTGGTGGTCAAATTGCCATGGAGCTTTTATCTTTAGATAGTGAAATTGCTGAGAAGGCCATTATAGACGGAAGCCTCTGTATTCCTCAACCAAGGTTAGCTAAAATCAGCATCTTTCTAGTGTCTCTATTTGGTAAATTGATGTTCAATAAATTCTCTTGCAAACTTCAGTTAAGCATGATGAATAAACTCTATCCTAAACTGGCTTATCCAGAGGAAATCAAAGCTTATTATTTGGAGGATCTGCCAAGGACGCCTGTCAAAACATTGGTGACCATTTACAAAACCTATATGGGGCATTACAAGTTGAAAGATATGATTTCTGCTAGCAAGGCTCAGGTTCTGTATATCTATGGTGAAAAAGAATTGAACTGTGTGAAAGAATCAGCGAAATTATTTCATCAGCTACATTCAAATACAATTTTGTATGAAGCAAAGGGCTATAACCACGGCTATTTATCAGCTTACCTACCTTATGAGTGGATTTGTTTGGTGGTGCCATTTTTAAAGAGTGATTCATTAGAAATGTTTAACGAATCTGATATGCCATAAGGAGGAAACGGATGCTAGGAGCAATAATTGGAGACATTGTAAACTCTGTTTACGAATGGAACAATATCAAAACGAAGGATTTTCCTTTATTTCTTGAGGATTGTTTTTCACGGATGATACGGTAAGTCCGAACCGCTGAATGTGTAAGCTTTGCTGGTCAAAGCGTAAAAAGAACTTAAGAAAGTATTGAAAAAAGGCTTTTGTCGTAATAGATATTTTAGTATTAGATCTAAAGGTAAAATATGTTAGGCAAAAAGTAGATTGGTGAGTTTGGAACAATGTCTCCTAGCATAGTTAGTAGTGGAGAAAAAAGATGATATGGACTAAAGAATATTTTTCTAAAATTGAATTTATTATCCATTGTGGTTGTGAAATTTTTGGTTATTTAGAGTGTAATCTGATAAACTCTGAACTGTCCTACCAAGAGTGTGGGAATACTGGAATAATCGTTTTTGAACATAGTCAGAAATTATCAGAGAAATCCTTATCTAAACTCATGAATTATACGCGACTTATTGATTTTGAGCAATATAGAAATAGGAATAATTCAAATAAGAATGATAAGGTTATCGGGTTTAGAGATGTTTTTTCGATAACTTTCAAAGGCTATAGTCAAGATGGACAAGCATTACTGATATATGAGATGGAATATGTTTACAAGGATTGGTACAATAGACCTGTTGATAACCTATACAGTTTTATCAGTGATACCTATTTTTCAGACTTTCAAAATAATAGATGTTTTATTTCTCACGGTCTGATGGCTGGTGTACTTCCATTTTAGGTATAATGCATAGCGAAATTAAATATAGTTATTTAAATTGTTTATATTAAGAATTATTAAGACTTTCAATTATATATCCTAACTTTAATTTAGAACTATATGAACTATAATTTTATTAGATGGACACCTATATATGTTGTAGGAACTTAGTTTATAAGGAACTAGAAATTTATAAATTATATCACAAGATGCTTGGAGCAATTGTTGGTGACATTGTCGGTTCTGTTTATGAATGGAACAATATCAAAACGAAGGACTTTCCTTTATTTCGTAAGGACTGTTTTTTTACAGATGACACGGTTATGACCTGTGCTGTTGCAGAAGCGATTATGAAAGGGGGACAAAAAGTCGACTTCATTGACGCCATGAAGAAATATGGCAGAATGTATCCGGATGCTGATTATGGTGCTCGGTTTAATGCATGGCTAAACAGCGATAACCGTGATCCTTATAATAGCTTTGGGAATGGATCAGCTATGCGTGTTTCTCCATGTGCTTGGGTCATGGACTGTGATGTCTATGAGAGAACCGGTACGTGGCCATCGTCTAGAGGACTTGCGAGTCTTTCTGCAGAGGTAACCCATAATCATCTAGAAGGTATTAAAGGTGCAATGGCTACAGCTGATGCTATTTTTCTATGTCGTTTTTACTTTGGTGGTTATTGTAGAGAATACGAGCAATCAATTAACGACAATCCTACGGAGTGTAAAAGACGGATTAAGGATTATATAGAGAAGGAATACGGCTACAATCTATCTCAAACTTTAGATGAAATCCGTCCTAACTATCGTTTTAACGAAACATGTCAGGAAACTGTCCCTCAAGCCATTATCGCCTTTCTTGAGAGTAGAGACTTTGAAGATGCGATAAGAAATGCCATCTCACTTGGTGGCGACAGTGATACTCTCGCTGCAATTACTGGTAGCATAGCCGAGGCAGCTTATGGTATTCCTGATTGGATAAAGGATAAGGCCTATTCTTACTTGGATGACCCCTTAAAAGATGTAGTTAGGCGATGGGAAAATTGAATAAAAGCGTATTAATCTCCAGTACGTCAGATTTCTCTTTTTTGTATTTTCATTGTATAATGGGAGTACATTTACTTGCATACGACGAAATGTAAACATTTCTATTTAAAATTAAGGAGAAATTAATGAAAAAGGCAATGTTAATTATCAACCCTACCTCTGGTGGCGAGAAGGCTTTGGATTACAAAGAAAAGCTGGAAAATAAAGCAAAAGAATATTTTGAGCACGTAGAAACCAAAATTACTGAAAAAGCGTTGGATGCAACACATTTTGCTGAAGAAGCTTCACGTGAGCAGTACGATGCAGTGGTTGTGTTTGGTGGAGATGGGACTGTCAACGAAGTCATTTCGGGTATTGCTGAGAGAGACTACATTCCTAAGTTAGGGATTATCCCTGGTGGGACGGGTAACCTCATTACGAAACTGTTGGAAATCAATCAAGACATCGATGGCGCAATTGACGAACTGGATTTTGATTTAACCAATAAGATTGATATCGGTAAAGCAAATGACAATTATTTTGGTTATATCTTTAGTATCGGTTCACTTCCTGAGGCGATTCACAATGTTGAAATCGAGGATAAGACAAAATTCGGTATTTTAGCCTATGCTGTAAATACTATGAAGTCTGTCATGACGGATCAGGTCTTTAACATTAAGGTCGAGACAGAAAATGGAAATTATGTTGGTGAAGCTAGCCATGTTTTGGTTCTCTTGACAAATTACTTCGCTGACAAAAAAATCTTTGAAGAAAACAAGGACGGCTATGCCAATATTTTGATTCTTAAAGATGCTTCTATATTCTCTAAATTATCCGTTATTCCTGATTTACTAAAAGGAGATGTTGTTGGTAATGATAATATTGAGTATATCAGAGCGCGTAATATTAAGATCTCTTCAGATAGTGAATTGGAGTCAGATGTTGACGGCGATAAATCGGATAACCTACCTGTAGAAATCAAAGTCCTAGCTCAGCGAGTAGAAGTATTTTCAAAACCGAAAGAGTAAAAGATAAAAATTAGTTTATTATTCACAACGAAATTAAGTTCTATATCAATGATTGGAGGAGGAATGAATTCTCTATTTGATGAATTTCGAACAATTTGTTCTCATTTAAACCAAATCGGAATCACACCGACGCTCATGGGGTCTTTGGGTTTTGAATACCGTTCAAATGAAGAATGGAGGCCGTCTGACATTGACATTCATGTGCCTGGTGATCCTAGAGGTTGGGAAGCACCTGATCATCTCAGAATTTATGAGTGGGACAAGATAATGAAAGTGATGAAACATTTAGGCTACGCCTTAATAGATATTCATGAACATGAATTCCAAAAAGATGGTCTGAGTGTTGAATTCGGAAGTATCGATTCTTTACCAGATTTTGCAGGAGTTTCGGAATCGGATATAGAGCTGATTCATCTCGATGACATCACTTTTCGCGTTCCAAGTTTGGAACAGTTTTTAAGCATTTACAAGGCTTCTTCCCAAGATTCTTATCGAAATGAGCACAATAACAATAAGGATTTTAAAAAAATAGAGTGGTTGCAAAGATATTTGTAAATCATCATTTGAAAAGTAGCAAGTTGTAAGACTGGCTACTTTTTTATTTATAGAACCAAACCACTAGAATCTACGGACAAGCCTTGAAAATAAAATACGAAAGTAGTATACTAGAATCACAATTATGAAAGCGTTTGCGTAAAATTGGAATTAAAACTCTAGGAGACAAATTAATGGAATTAAGTGCTATTTACCATAGACCTGAGTCAGAGTATGCCTATCTTTACAAGGATAAGAAACTTCATATTCGGATTAGAACTAAGAAAGGGGATATTGAAAGCATCAACTTGCATTATGGTGATCCTTTTATTTTTATGGAGGAGTTCTATCAAGATACAAAGAAAATGGCCAAGATAACTTCTGATGCCTTATTTGACCATTGGCAGGTTGAAGTGTCCGTCGACTTTGCACGTATCCAGTATCTCTTTGAACTCAAGGATACAGAAGGCCAAAGCATTTTGTATGGCGATAAAGGGTGTGTGGAAAATTCTCTAGAAAATCTTCATGCCATTGGAAACGGATTTAAGTTGCCTTATCTTCATGAGATTGATGCATGCCAGATTCCTGACTGGGTTTCAAATACGGTGTGGTATCAGATATTTCCTGAGAGATTTGCTAATGGAAATGCTCTATTAAACCCAGAAGGGACATTAGACTGGGATTCATCTATCACACCTCAGAGTGATGATTTCTTTGGTGGTGATTTACAGGGGATTATTGATCATCTGGATTACTTGCAAGACTTGGGCATTACTGGACTTTATCTTTGTCCGATTTTTGAATCTACGAGCAATCATAAGTACAATACGACGGATTACTTTGAAATTGACCGTCATTTTGGAAATAAGGAGACCTTTCGTGAGCTGGTCGAGCAAGCTCATCAGCGTGGCATGAAAGTCATGCTGGATGCTGTATTTAACCATATTGGTTCGCAATCGCCTCAATGGCAAGATGTTATCGAAAATGGTGAGCAATCTGCTTATAAGGATTGGTTCCATATTCAACAATTCCCAGTGACGACTGATAAGCTTGCTAATAAGAGAGACTTGCCCTATCATGCTTTTGGTTTTGAGGGCTATATGCCTAAGCTAAATACAGCCAATCCAGAGGTTAAGGAGTATCTTTTAAAGGTTGCGACTTATTGGATTGAAGAATTTGATATCGATGCTTGGCGTTTGGATGTGGCTAATGAGATTGACCATCAGTTTTGGAGGGATTTTCGTAAGGCAGTTTTAGCTAAAAAGCCTGATCTTTATATCCTAGGAGAAGTCTGGCATACATCTCAGCCTTGGCTAAATGGGGATGAGTTCCATGCAGTCATGAATTATCCTTTATCTGATAGTATCAAGGAGTATTTCTTACGAGGAATTAAGAAGACAGATCAGTTCATCGATGAAATCAATGTCCAATCTATGTATTACAAACAGCAGATTTCAGAGGTTATGTTTAATCTCTTGGATTCTCATGATACAGAACGTATTTTGTGGACGGCCAATGAGGATGTTCAACTGGTTAAATCAGCCCTAGCCTTTCTCTTTTTACAAAAAGGAACACCTTGCATCTATTATGGAACAGAGTTATCCTTGACTGGCGGTCAAGACCCAGATTGTCGTCGTTGTATGCCTTGGGAACGTGTATCAAGTGACAATGATATGCTGAATTTTATGAAGAAACTAATCAAGATTCGCAAACACACATCATCAATCATTCAGCATGGTAAGTATAGCCTTCAAGAAATCAAAGCTGATGTAGTAGCTTTGGAATGGAAATACGATGGACAGGTCCTAAAAGCAATATTCAACCAATCAAAAGAAGAGTATCTTTTAGAGAAGGAAACCGTAGCACTAGCAAGCAATTGCCAAGAATCGGAGAATCAGCTTGTCATCTCTCAAAAAGGATTTGTGATTTTTCATTAAAGAGCAATTAAGAGTGACAGGAAAATTGTAGTATAGAGAGCATTTTACAAACAGACTATTTGTCGTCTTGCTACAATTGGTATATAATTTAACTTAGTGAAAATAGGAGGACTAATAGAATGGAATTAAAAGATTTTACAGAAAAAGAACAGGAAATGATTAAGAAGGGGCTTACGACGTCTAAGATTAGTGACAAGGAAGCTGCTGAAAAGATTCTTGCGCTAGTACCACAAGACTTGATTAAGAGAATTCCGTTTTTTGTAAGAAAACATGCTACGACACGTACTATTAAACGCATTTCAATTGAACACCCTGAACTCTACGCTGCAGCTCAAACAAGTGGTGAAATACCAGAAAAAGAACGCGAAGAATTGCGCCAGATTATCACGACTATCTTTGAACAAAAGATGAATAAGCATAGTATTCGTTAAATACAAAATCTGAGAACTAGAGCTTTCTAGTTCTTTTTATATCCGCTTTCACATTATACAGTTTATAAAAACCTATATAAAACATTATATTTCCGAACGAAAGTAGATATTTTTTAAAAAAAGTACTTTACAGAATGTTGGAAGTATGATATAGTAATAAAGCTTAGAAAATGAGATGATGTTTTCTAGCAAATATAAACCCGAGTAAAAAACGCCTACGGACAGGCAGGGTTGAATGCCGAAGCGTGGTTGAAAAACCACATTATTGATAGGGTTAAAAGCCTACTTTTATAAGTTGATGTTAGGACACTTGTCCTAATTCATAAATTTTAGTGTGGTGAAAGCACACGTCATCTTGTGAAACGATCAATAAAGTACGTAATATTTGCTACTAGAGAGTTTGGAAACATCTGGAACAGACATACTCAACAGAAACAAACATAAAAACGTCAGAAGATTGCAGAGCAGGTGAAAACCTGCTCTTTTTTCATGAGTCAACCTTTAGTCGCCTTCGTCTTCTTGAAGCGCTAAAAATACGGTAAAGGAGTATGTCTTGAAAGAGTTAGATCAAAACCAAGCCCCAATTTATGAGGCCTTGGTGAAGTTACGCAAGAAAAGGATTGTTCCCTTTGATGTTCCAGGTCACAAACGCGGACGAGGGAATCCAGAACTTGTCGAACTGTTAGGTGAAAAATGTGTTGGAATTGATGTCAATTCGATGAAACCCTTGGATAATCTTGGTCACCCCATTTCGATTATTCGGGATGCAGAGGAGCTGGCAGCAGATGCTTTTGGAGCTAACCATGCTTTTCTAATGATAGGGGGAACAACCTCATCGGTGCAGACTATGATTCTGTCAACCTGCAAGGCAGGAGATAAGATTATTCTTCCTCGAAATGTCCATAAATCTGCTATCAATGCGCTGGTTCTATGTGGTGCTATTCCCATCTATATCGAGATGAGTGTGGATCCTAAGATTGGTATCGCTTTAGGTCTTGAAAACGACCGAGTAGCCAAAGCCATAAAGGACCATCCAGATGCCAAGGCCATTTTGATTAACAATCCTACTTACTACGGAATCTGTTCAGACCTAAAGGGGTTGACAGAAATGGCTCATGAAGCTGGCATGATGGTTTTGGTAGATGAGGCCCACGGAGCGCATTTGCATTTTACTGATAAACTTCCAATTTCTGCTATGGATGCAGGTGCTGATATGGCAGCAGTTTCCATGCATAAATCTGGTGGGAGTTTGACCCAAAGTTCGCTTCTTTTAATCGGGGAGCAGATGAATCCTGAATACGTACGTCAGATTATCAATCTTACCCAGTCAACATCCGCCTCTTATTTGTTGATGGCTAGTCTGGATATTTCGCGTCGCAACTTGGCTCTTCGAGGTAAAGAGTCTTTTGAGAAGGTCATTGAACTGTCTGAGTATGCTCGCCGTGAAATCAATGCCATTGGTGGCTACTATGCCTATTCAAAAGAGTTAATAGATGGTGTGTCGGTATGTGACTTTGATGTGACCAAGCTGTCAGTTTACACTCAGGGTATTGGATTAACAGGTATCGAGGTTTATGACCTCCTACGAGACGAATACGACATTCAGATTGAGTTTGGTGATATTGGCAATATCTTGGCCTATATTTCGATTGGTGACCGCATCCAAGACATCGAGCGCTTAGTTGGTGCTTTAGCTGATATCAAGAGACTCTACTCGAGAGATGGAAAAGATTTGATAGCTGGAGAATATATCCAGCCCGAGTTAGTGCTGTCTCCACAAGAAGCCTTCTATGCAGAGAGAAAAAGTTTGATCCTGGATGAATCTGTTGGACAGGTCTGTGGGGAATTTGTCATGTGTTACCCTCCAGGGATTCCAATCCTAGCTCCAGGTGAACGCATTACCCAAGAGATAGTCGATTATATCCAATTTGCCAAGGAACGTGGTTGCTCCCTCCAAGGGACGGAAGATCCTGAGGTCAATCACATCAACGTCATTAAGAGAAAGGAGAACTAGATGGATTTATGGTTTTCTGAAGTTCATACTCCAGATGTCAAATTGTCCCTGAGAACAGCCAAGCAACTCTACGCTGGTAAAAGTGAATGGCAGGATATCGAAGTCTTGGATACACCAGCTTTTGGAAAGATTTTGATTTTAAATGGGCACGTCTTGTTCTCAGATGCGGATGATTTTGTCTACAATGAAATGACGGTTCACGTTCCCATGGCTGTCCACCCAAATCCCAAGAAAGTCTTGGTTATTGGAGGTGGTGACGGTGGTGTTGCCCAAGTATTAACACTCTATCCTGAACTGGAACAAATCGATATTGTGGAACCAGATGAGATGTTGGTTGAGGTCTGTCGTGAGTATTTCCCAGATTTTGCCGCAGGGCTAGACGATCCTCGTGTTACCATTTACTACCAAAATGGGCTACGCTTTTTGCGAAACTGTGAAGATGACTATGATATTATCATCAACGATGCGACAGATCCCTTTGGCCATACGGAAGGGTTATTTACCAAGGAATTTTACGGTAATAGCTATCGAGCTCTTAAAGATGACGGTATCATGATTTACCAGCATGGGAGTCCCTTCTTTGACGAGGATGAGTCAGCTTGCCGAAGCATGCACCGCAAGGTCAATCAAGCCTTTCCAATCAGTCGAGTTTATCAGGCCCATATCCCAACCAGTCCAGCGGGCTATTGGTTGTTTGGATTTGCATCGAAAAAATACCACCCTGTCAAAGATTTTGACAAGGAAGGCTGGAAAAAACGCCAGCTTTTCACAGAATACTACACTGCTAACTTACACGTGGGAGCCTTTATGTTACCCAAGTATGTTGAGGATATTTTAGAAGAAGAGGAAGGAAAAAAATGAGTCGTTTACTAGTTATTGGTTGTGGGGGCGTTGCCCAAGTTGCTATTTCAAAGATTTGTCAAGATAGCGAAACCTTTTCAGAGATTATGATTGCTAGCCGTACCAAGTCAAAATGTGATGACTTGAAGGCTAAATTAGAAGGTAAAACAAGTACAAAGATTGAGACAGTTGCTCTTGATGCTGACAAGGTTGAAGAAGTGATTGCCCTGATTGAAAGCTACAAACCAGAAGCTGTTTTGAACGTAGCTTTACCATATCAAGATTTAACCATTATGGATGCTTGTTTGGCTACAGGTGTTCACTATATCGATACAGCCAACTACGAAGCAGAAGACACAGAAGACCCTGAATGGCGTGCTATTTATGAGAAACGTTGCAAAGAACTTGGTTTTACAGCCTACTTTGACTACTCATGGCAATGGGCTTATCAGGAGAAATTCAAGGAAGCAGGCTTGACCGCTCTTCTTGGTTCTGGTTTTGACCCAGGTGTGACTAGTGTCTTTTCAGCTTACGCACTTAAACACTATTTTGATGAAATCCACTATATCGACATTTTAGACTGTAATGGTGGTGACCACGGTTATCCATTTGCGACGAATTTTAATCCAGAAATCAATCTACGCGAGGTTTCTGCGCCAGGTTCTTACTGGGAAGATGGAAAATGGGTCGAAGTAGAAGCTATGTCAATCAAGCGCGAGTATGATTTTCCTCAGGTTGGACAAAAAGACATGTATCTCCTTCACCATGAAGAAATCGAATCATTGGCCAAGAACATTCCAGGTGTCAAACGCATTCGCTTCTTTATGACCTTTGGTCAATCTTATCTAACTCATATGAAATGCTTGGAAAATGTCGGTCTCCTTCGTACGGATACCATTAACTTTAACGGCCAAGAAATTGTTCCAATCCAATTTTTGAAAGCCTTGCTTCCAGATCCTGCCAGCCTTGGCCCACGCACTGTTGGTAAAACCAATATTGGTTGTATCTTTACAGGTGTCAAAGATGGCGTTGAAAAGACCATCTACATCTACAATGTCTGCGACCATCAGGAATGTTACGCAGAAGTTGGTTCACAAGCTATTTCTTACACGACAGGCGTTCCGGCTATGATTGGAACAAAATTGGTTATGAACGGTACTTGGAAACAACCTGGAGTGTACAACCTTGAAGAGTTGGATCCAGATCCATTTATGGAAGCATTGAATGAGTATGGTTTACCTTGGGTTGTGGTTGAAAATCCACAAATGGTGGACTAATGAAGCTAGAACAAGTACCAACGCCAGCCTATGTCATTGACTTAGCCAAGTTAGAAGCAAATTGTTGCATTCTACAATATGTTCAAGAAGAAGCTGGTTGCAAGGTTTTGCTTGCCCAGAAGGCCTATTCCCTCTACAAAACCTATCCCTTGATTAGCCAGTATCTATCAGGTACGACTGCAAGTGGTCTCTATGAGGCCAAGCTAGCTAGAGAAGAATTTCCGGGTGAAGTCCATGTTTTTGCACCTGCTTTCAAAGATTCAGACATGGAAGAATTACTTGAAATCACTGACCATATCGTCTTTAACTCAGAGAGACAGTTGCGTAAACATGGGGCCCGTTGTCGTGAGGCTGGTATCAGTGTAGGTTTACGTCTCAATCCTCAATGTTCAACACAGGGTGACCACGCGCTCTATGACCCTTGTGCACCTGGCTCCCGCTTTGGCGTAACTTCAGACAAGATACCGAGTGATTTGCTGGAATTGGTAGACGGTCTTCATTTTCATACCCTTTGCGAGCAGGGAGCAGATGATTTAGAAACAACTTTGAAAGCAGTAGAAGCGCAGTTTGGTCCCTACTTACATCAAGTCAAATGGCTCAATATGGGTGGAGGACATCACATCACAAGAGAAGATTACGATGTGGATTTGCTGATTTCAGAAATCAAGCGTATCCGAGAAACTTACAATCTTGAAATCTATATTGAGCCGGGTGAAGCCATTGCGCTCAATGCAGGTTATCTAGCAACTGAAGTATTGGATATTGTCGAAAACGGTATGGAAATCTTGGTTTTAGATGCCTCTGCGACCTGCCATATGCCTGATGTACTTGAGATGCCCTATCGTCCACCTTTGAGAAATGGCTTTGAGGCACAGGAAAAAGCCCATACCTATAGACTTTCTTCCAATACTTGTCTAACGGGCGATGTGATTGGCGACTATAGTTTTGAAAATCCTGTCCAAATCGGTGACAGACTCTATTTCGAAGATATGGCTATTTACTCATTTGTTAAAAATAATACCTTTAATGGTATTGGATTGCCAAGTCTCTATCTTATGGACGAGCAGGGTGAGTGCAGCTTAGTCAAAGCCTTTGGCTATCAAGATTTTAAAGGGAGATTATCATGATGGACAGTCCCAAAAAATTAGGCTATCGCATGCCAGCAGAGTACGAACCCCATCATGGTACCCTCATGATATGGCCGACTCGACCAGGTTCATGGCCTTTTCAAGGTAAAGCTGCTAAAGCAGCATTTAGCCAGATTATAAAAAACATTGCAAAAGGGGAAATAGTCTATCTTTTGGTGGACCAAGACTACTTAGCTGAAGCCCAATCCTATCTTGGAGACAAGGTTGTTTATTTAGACATTCCCACCAATGACGCCTGGGCGCGTGATACAGGTCCTACCATTCTTCTTAATGATAAAAGGGAAAAGTTGGCGGTAGATTGGTCTTTCAATGCCTGGGGTGGTGCTGTTGACGGTCTCTACCAAGACTATGAAGCAGATGACCAAGTAGCCAGTCGCTTTGCAGAAGTTTTAGAGATACCTGTTTATGATGCCAATCCTTTTGTACTGGAAGGCGGTGCAATCCATAGCGATGGTCAAGGAACCATTCTCGTGACTGAAAGTTGCTTGCTTAGCCCTGGTCGCAATCCTCATCTGACTAAAGAGGAAATCGAGAATACCTTATTAGAGAGCCTTGGCGCTGAAAAAGTTATTTGGCTTCCTTATGGTATTTATCAGGACGAAACCAATGAACACGTTGACAACGTTGCAGCCTTTGTTGGTCCTGCAGAGCTTGTTTTAGCTTGGACAGATGATCAAAACGATCCTCAGTATGCCATGTCAAAAGCAGATCTCGAACTCTTAGAAAAGGAAACAGATGCAAAAGGTCGTCCCTTCACCATTCATAAGCTTCCAATTCCAGCTCTACATCAAGTTGTAACCAAAGAGGATTTGCCAGGCTACATCTATGAAGAAGGAGAAGAAGAGCGATACGCAGGTGAACGACTAGCAGCTTCCTACGTAAACTTTTATATCGCCAATAACGCTGTCCTTGTTCCCCAGTTTCAAGATAAAAACGATCAAGTGGCCTTAGATATCCTCAGTAAGTGTTTCCCAGACCGTAAAGTTGTCGGAATTCCAGCCAGAGATATTCTCTTAGGTGGTGGCAATATCCACTGTATCACCCAACAAATCCCAGAATAGGAGAAAAAGATGAGAAATGTAAGAGTTGCAGCCATTCAGATGCAATGCGCTAAGGATGTGGCAACAAATATCCAAACCGCAGAGCGTTTAGTACGTCAGGCTGCAGAACAAGGGGCACAAATTATTCTTTTACCCGAATTGTTTGAACGTCCATACTTTTGTCAGGAACGCCAGTATGACTACTACCAGCATGCCCAGTCGGTGACAGACAATACAGCTATTCAGCATTTTAAAACCATTGCCAAGGAGCTACAGGTCGTTTTACCGATCAGTTTCTATGAAAAAGATGGCAATGTCTTGTATAACTCTATTGCAGTTATTGACGCTGATGGAGAAGTGCTGGGCGTTTATCGGAAGACCCACATACCAGATGATCATTATTATCAAGAAAAGTTTTATTTCACGCCTGGTAATACTGGTTTCAAGGTATGGGATACTCGCTATGCCAAGATTGGTATTGGTATCTGCTGGGATCAATGGTTTCCTGAAACAGCGCGCTGTCTTGCATTGAATGGTGCTGAATTGCTCTTTTATCCTACAGCCATCGGTTCAGAGCCAATTTTGGATACGGACAGTTGTGGTCATTGGCAACGTACCATGCAAGGACACGCAGCAGCGAATATTGTCCCTGTTATCGCAGCTAATCGCTATGGTTTGGAAGAAGTCACTCCAAGTGAGGAAAATGGTGGACAGAGTTCCAGTCTTGACTTCTACGGTTCCTCCTTTATGACAGATGAAACTGGTGCTATTCTAGAGCAAGCTGAGAGACAAGCTGAAGCTGTTCTGTTAGCTACTTATGACCTTGATAAGGGAGCAAGCGAACGCCTAAACTGGGGCTTGTTTCGAGATAGAAGACCCGAAATGTATCAACGTATTACGGACTAGTAGGATAGAAATGAGAGATTCATTCTGCTAGATTAACTTCTTATTAGTAACTATAAGATACTAGGTCATCTAGCAAGTGGATTTTATATTTTAACCCTCTAAGGCTTTCTCGCGCTTTTATGCGAGGAGCTTTTCTGTTTAAGCTTTATCAATAAAACATGCTATAATAGTTGCAGAAAGGTTGGTATTTATGGCTAGGATATTGGTTATTGAAGACAATAGTGACATTCAAGAGATTTTACGAACACTTCTTACTGAGGAGCATGAGGTGATTCAAGCCTTTTCTGGTACAGAAGGAATCATGCGTTTTGACCAAGGTGGGATTGACCTCATTTTGCTAGATATCATGCTTCCTGGGAAAAATGGGGATCAGGTTTTAAAAGCCATCAGGGAACAAAGTCAAACTCCAGTCATTATGCTAACAGCTTTGAGCGATAAGAAGTTAATCAGTCAATACCTCTTAGACGGTGCCAATGATTACATAGTGAAACCTTTTGATTTGGACGAAGTCTTTGCCAGAGTTACTGTTCAATTACGTCAAAGCGCAGAAAAACAGCCTATAGAACTAGGAAAAACTGAAAATCTGCCACAAAACTTGAAAAATATCCAGTTTGATGCAGAAAGTTTTGAAATCAAAAATAGCCAGGAAACCATTCGCCTGGCTAAGAAAGAATGCTTGATTCTCCAAACTCTCCTTAAACACCCTAAGAAAATTTTCACCAAGGAAGAACTTTATGAATTGGTCTGGGAGGATAGCTATCTACCTGGAGATAATACCCTCAATACGCATTTGAGTAATCTTCGTAAAAAATTAAACCAGCTTGATCCAACTCAGGAATACATTGAAACCATTTGGGGAGTTGGGGTAAGATTAAAAGGAGATAAGTAATGACCTACATGATAATCGTTGTCCTACTGGTTCTCCTAATTATTTTATCGATTGCATTGATTCGCTACCATCTAGCACTTAAAAACTTGAGTCAACAGATTGAAGACAAGATTCTCACGGGTAGTATGAAAAGAGTTGGCGCCAGCATTTTTTCCAAACATTTTTTACAGCTCTACCAGCAGATTGAGAATCTATTTCAGGAAGTGGAACAATCTCGGTTGGTGATGAAAAGGGAAAAGCAGACTCTGGATATGGCCATCAGCAATATCGCTCATGATATTCGGACACCTTTGACTATCGCTTCAGGTTACACCCAACAATTGATAAAAACTCCTGAAAACCAAGCAGAAACCTTACAAAAAATCGCCCAGCATCTTGATTTAGTTTCCAAACGTTTGGAGGCTCTCCTAGAATACCGTCGGTTGATGGAAGGAGCTGTTAAGCCGAAACTAGAAGAAGTAGATATTTCAGCTTTTATCACCAAAAAGACTCTGGCTTATTATGATGTTTTTCAGGCGGCAAATATCACCCTTGATTTTAAGGTTGAAGCTGGTTTAAAAATGAGGACCGATGAAGACTTGCTGGATCGAATTTTACAAAATTTGCTCGGAAATGTCCTCAAACATGGCAAGGAAGAAGCGCGTCTATCTTTGCGAAAGGAAAAGGAACAGCTTGTCTTAGAGATTGCAAACCTTGTCAAACAACCCATCAAAAAAATAGAAAATCTTAGCAATCGTTTTTATTCTGAAAATCTATCAGACACGGAAGAATCCTCTGGTTTAGGTCTTTATATCACTGAGGAATTATGCCATCTTCTCGGTGCAGAGATGAAACTAAGCACAGATGGGCAGTGGTTGTCGGTTTTCATTTATTTTTAACGAAAAGAAACCTCCTCTGTAGGCTAGAGGAGGTCATTTTTTATAGACTTTTCTTTTTGAAAACTGCTAGTCCACCTAGATTAAAGATTACAATAACAGCTAAAGTAACTATAAGTGTGTAGAAAATTGACTCACTATTAGCAGTCATAGCATAGGCAAATTGTAAGGATAAATATGGTAAAATTTTGATATTTGGAAAAAGGAGCATTGGCATAGAAAGTAAGATAGAGCTGACCAAATAACCAATAAATACCGCAAGATAAGAATGACTAACATAGAGAATGAAGGAAACAATGGAAAGCCAAGCAAGGAGGCAAAGCAATTGAAGGAAAATGGTTAGCAGTAGATTACCAATAAAGCCATCAGGCATGGTTCCAAATCCATTTAAGATAGTTGCTGGAATAAAGGCAATAACAAGGCTGATGATGACTTGTAAAAGTGCAATACAAGCCACTACAAAGGCTTTAGCAAGGAAAAACTCTGTACGAGAAACCCCTACTGTCAAACTATTTTTATAGAGCTTTCCGATTAAATCAACACCTAAAACTAGGCAAGTTAGAATAATACAGAGAAAAACGAGGTTTGAACCTTGACTAGATGCGTTAATCAGGGCTTGTACACCGTCCCAACCATGGGTTGGAATGTCTGGCTCTTCTGTCTGGATTGCCATCAGATGGCCCGTGGCTCCTATACTTGCTCCCATTAGCATGAGAGTAAAGAGAATAAATTCTGTAATCCAGAATCCTTTGGAACGGAAAAGACGGTACAAGTCTGCTTGAATGGTATGTATCATGATTGTCCTCCTATTGGACTAATTGAGTGAAGTATTCTTCTAGGTTTTGACGGGCATAGTAAATCTCGTCAATGGCAACATCTGCCAAGGTTAATTCTTTGAGAATCTGTTTGACATCTTGTTCCTGACCAAAGATATGGATTTCATTTTCTGGATTAACAACCTTGAACTGGAGATGGATTTGTTCTTTCAATACTTGACAAGCTTTCTCTTGGTCGGCTGTCTTAAGCACAATATAATCCTCACTTAGTGTTTCAAATTCAGCTTTGCTGATTTCACGGATAATCTTGCCTTGATCTAAAATACCAAAACGATTAGCTACGAGGTAGAGTTCTGACAAGATATGGCTAGAGATGAGAATGGTTATCCCTTTTTCTTGATTGAGCCGTTGAATCATTAGTCGAAATTCTTTGATACCGATTGGGTCAAGACCGTTGATAGGTTCATCTAAGATTAGGAAGTCTGGTTTAGATAGAAGGGCAATGGCGATACCAAGTCTTTGTTTCATTCCTAGCGAGAAATCTCGAAAGACTTTTTTACCTGTATCTGACAAACCTACATAGTCCAGGGTTTCACGAATGACTTGATCAGCATTTGGAATATGACGAATCATACAGTAATATTTCAGATTTTGATAGGCTGTTAAATGATTATGAGCTACAGGTGATTCGATCACTGAACCTACTCGAGATAGAGCCTTGGTCCACTCATTTTCCGATTGACTAGAGAAGAGGGAAACAGTCCCTTTATCCGCAAACAGTAGTTGCGTAATGATTTTTATTAAGGTAGTCTTCCCAGCTCCATTCTTTCCGATAAGTCCATAAATATCTCCCTCTCTTATCTTTAGATGAAGATCCTGAAGGATAGCTTGTTTGTCAAAGTTTTTGGACAATCCATGAATGTCGAGTACTGTTTTCATGATTCTCTCCTTTTGATTTATTTTGATAACTTTAGTATAAAGTATAGAAATCAAAGAAAGCTCAAGCATTTCTAAAGAGTTTCTAAAGTTTTAGGAATTCTTAAATATCAAAACCCAGTTGATATGAACTGGGCTTCTTAATTATAAAATATATTTCTCAATCGCACGCGCAACACCGTCTTCTTCGTTGCTGGCTGTAACGGCATCCGCAAGGGATTTGACATAATCGCTGGCATTTCCCATTGCAATGCCAAGTCCTGCAAACTGGAGCATTTCGATATCGTTATTAGCATCGCCCATGGCCATGATTTCTGAGGAATCAATCTTCAAAATATTTGCTAGTCGAGAAAGAGCAGTAGCCTTGGTCGTACCAAGTGGCATAGCTTCATAAATGACAGGCTGCGAACGAACTCCACTAAATCGTTGACAGAGTTCTGTAGCAAAACGCTCTTCAAAATCGTCTGTTTGCTCCTCTGTACCTAAAAACATACCTTGGAACATACGATACTTACCACTAGTCGCTTCCTCAAGAGAAATTTCAGTCAGGTCTGAAAAGACTAGTTTAGCATCATTTTCAATGACTTGATTGGGCTTGCCACCGAGGACAAAATAATGCTCCTCATCAAAAAGTGTCAACTGAACATCACTTTTTTCAGCTAGGTCATAGAGGTATTCGATGTCTGCTGGACTAAGTTCTTGCCAATCAACCAGACTCCAATCACTTGTCTGGTGAGTTGAGCAACCGTTGTTAACAATCACATATTCGTTCTGGAGGTCAAGCCCCAGTTTTTTGTAGTAGGGGAGGACACCGAAAAGGGGGCGCCCCGTACAGAGAACCAGTTTGACACCTTTTTCAATAGCTTGGTGAATAGCAGTAATATGAGCTTGTGGGATTTCCTTGGCTTCATTGAGGAGGGTTCCGTCCATATCCAAGGCTAGTAGTTTAATCATAAGACTTCCTTTTCTATGTGTTTTGCTTTTATTATAGCATATAGACTATGAAATGTCCGACAGAATTATAACATTTGACTTTCCTTTTCTTGAAAAAGAAAATAAAATCTTATATAATATGTATACTTAATATTTAAGGAGAAATAATGACAAAGTATCAATTTAATTCAATTTACAAAAATGATGAAACAGAGTCTACAGGTCTTCTGTTCATCAAAGTCTACAACAAGTGGGAAAGCAACTTAAAAAGAGTCTTGAAATCAGTTGGTCTCACTTTGCCACAATTTATCGTTTTAACCTCGCTCTTGTTTTTGTCTAATAGAGAGGAATATGTAACGCAAGTTGATATCGCTCGGTTCACCGGAATGGATGTCATGACGGTTTCCCAGATTGTTAGACTACTGGAGGAGAAGGACTACATTAGACGTGATCAACATCCAAAGGATAGTCGGGCAAAACTGGTCTCAGTGACGAAGTCTGGCGCGGAGAAGGTCAATCAAGCTTTACCCTTAGTAGAAGGCGTTGATGAAGAATTTTTTGAAAAACTATCTAACGATAGAAAATGTTTTAATCGCATGTTAGTAGAGTTGGAGGATAAAAATGCCTAGATATTGGGTCGGAGTTGTTTCAAAGAACCATGTTTTAAGAGGAGTTGAGGGAAATTTTTGTCAGGTCTGTCATGGAAAGGGCGGCCCCTTAAATCGTATGAAAAAAGGTGACTATCTTTTATACTATAGTCCAAAATACGATATGAATGGTCAAGATAAGTTACAGGCTTTTGTGGCCGTAGGTAAAATTATAGATGACAAAGCCTATCAAGTAGAGCAATTTGAAGGATTCTTTCCCTTTAGACGAAATGTCGACTATTATCTACCAGTCCAAGATTGTTCCATAGAAATAGCCCGACAACATCCTGAATGGAGAGACTATACTTCTCGACTTCGTTATGGACATTTTGAAGTTTCCAAAGACTTTTTCCTCCTTATTTTTCAACATATGAAAGTGGATGATGAAGTATGATTGATTTGCTAGTTAAATGATTGTCAACTAGAATTTTGGATTTGGACTGTGAAGCGAACTTTGCTATAATAGAGTAAGAAACTTTGATAAAGCAAACGAGGCTGAGATGAAATTACTTTATACTGATATTCGGACTTCTTTGACAGAAATCTTGACCATAGAGGCGGAAGAGCTAGTTGCTGCTGGCAAGCGGGTCTTCTACATCGCTCCCAACTCTCTTTCTTTTGAAAAGGAACGTGCCGTGCTGGAATGCTTGTCCCAGCAGGCTTCTTTTGCGATTACCGTCACGC
Source organism: Streptococcus sp. SM3 (assembly GCF_027497875.1). The sequence goes on from NZ_JAJNSA010000007.1 coordinate 44,900, forward strand.
GCTTTGCTCAAATGGCTCGTTACTTGGTTTTAAATGATTTGCCAGCTAAGACGAGTCTTGATGATATTGGTCTTGGGATGGCCTTTTACAAATGCCTTGCTGAACTTGATCCCAAAGACTTACGAGTATACGGCGCCATCAAGCAGGATCCTCAATTTATCCAGCAGTTGATTGATCTTTACCACGAGATGACCAAGGCTCAGATGATTTTTTTGGACTTGGAGAGTTTGACGGATGAGGATAAGCGAGACGATTTACTCTTGATTTTTGAGAAGGTAACGGCTTATCTCAATCAGGGGCAGTTGGCTCAGGGAAGTCAGTTGTCCCATTTGATTGAGGCTATTGAGAATAATAAGGTAAGTAGTGATTTTACTCAAATCGCCTTGATTATTGATGGATTTACTCGTTTTTCTGCTGAGGAAGATCGGATTGTGGACCTACTTCACGGCAAGGGAGTTGAGATTGTCATTGGAGCCTATGCTAGTAAGAAAGCCTATACCAGCCCATTCGCTGAAGGCAATCTCTATCAAGCCAGTGTGGAGTTTCTCCATCATCTAGCCTCCAAATACCAAACGCCTGCTCAGGACTGTTCTCAAGCTCATGGGCAGATGGATAGCTTTGACAAGGCCTCTCGTTTGCTAGAGTCTTCTTATGACTTTTCAGAACTCACTTTGGATGTCGATGAGAAGGATCGTGAAAACTTACAAATCTGGTCTTGCTTGACGCAAAAGGAAGAGTTGGAGTTAGTAGCCCGCAGCATTCGTCAGAAATTACATGCCAATCCAAACCTGAGCTACAAGCATTTTCGTATTCTCTTGGGGGATGTGGCTTCTTATCAGTTATCTCTTAAAACCATTTTTGACCAGTACCAGATTCCTTTCTATCTTGGTAGAAGCGAATCCATGGCGCACCACCCTTTGACACAGTTTGTCGAGTCTATTTTGGCTTTAAAACGCTATCGTTTCCGTCAGGAGGATTTGATTAACCTCCTCAGAACAGGTCTGTATACCGATCTTAGTCAGACTGATATTGATGCTTTTGAGCAATATATCCGCTATCTTGGTATCAATGGCTTACCAGCCTTTCAGCAAACCTTTACCAAATCCCACCATGGAAAATTTAATCTTGAGCGTTTGAATGCCCTTCGTCTGCATATTTTAACACCTCTTGAAACCCTCTTTGCCAGTCGAAAACAGAAGGCTGAAAACCTCCTACAAAAATGGAATAGCTTTCTAAAAGAAAGTTCAGTGACCAAGCAGTTACAAGATTTGACAGCCACTATGGAAGCTGTAGAACAGGAAAGACAAGCCGAAGTTTGGAAGGCTTTCTGTCATGTTTTAGAACAATTTGCGACCGTTTTTGCTGGTTCACAAGTTAGTCTGGAGGACTTCTTAGCCTTGCTTCATTCCGGTATGAGTCTATCTCAATACCGTACCATTCCAGCGACAGTGGACACCGTTCTGGTGCAGAGTTATGATTTGATTGCCCCTCTGACAGCTGACTTTGTCTACGCCATTGGACTGACTCAGGACAATTTACCAAAAATTGCGCAAAATACTAGCCTTTTAACTGATGAAGAAAGACAAAATTTAAATCAAACGACCGAAGAAGGCGTTCAATTGCTGATTGCCAGCAGTGAAAACCTCAAGAAAAATCGCTATACTATGCTTTCCTTAGTCAATTCTGCCCGTAAGCAGTTGGTTTTGTCGGCTCCAAGCCTTTTTAACGAAAGTGAGAGTAAGGAGTCAGCCTATCTTCAAGAGCTGGTCCATTTTGGATTTAGCAGGAAAGAGAAGAAGATAAATCACAAAGGGCTGTCTAAGGAGGATATTGGGTCCTATCACAGTCTTTTGTCTAGTCTGGTTGCCTATCACCAGCAGGGCGAGATGAGTGAGACTGAGCAAGATTTGACCTTTGTCAAGGTTCTGGCGCGTGTGATGGGTAAAAAACTAGATCAGCAAGGTCTGAAAAATCCTGCCCTTCCAACCAGCCCAAGCAGTAAACCCTTAGCAAAGGACACCTTACAAGCTCTCTATCCTACTGATCAGGAGTTTTACCTGTCTACCTCTGGTTTGACGGAGTTTTATCGCAATGAATACAGTTATTTCCTCCGCTACGTTTTAGGCTTACAGGAGGAATTACGTTTGCGTCCTGATGCTCGTAGTCATGGGAATTTCTTACACCGCATTTTTGAACGTGCCTTGCAGTTGCCTGACGAAGATCCCTTTGACCACCGTCTAGAACAAGCTATTCAAGAAACCAGTCAAGAACAGGAATTTGAGGCTATTTATCAGGAAAGTTTGGAAGCCCAGTTTACTAAAGAAGTTCTGCTTGATGTGGCGCGGACGACTGGACATATTCTCCGACACAATCCAGCCATCGAAACCATCAAAGAAGAAGCAAATTTTGGTGGAAAAGAGCAGGCCTTTATTCAATTGGACAATGGACGTAGTGTCTTTGTACGAGGTAAGATTGACCGTATTGACCGTTTGAAAGCTGATGGAGCGATAGGGGTAGTAGACTACAAGTCTAGTCTAACTCAGTTCCAATTTCCTCATTTCTTTAATGGGCTCAATTCCCAGTTGCCAACTTATCTAGCTGCCTTAAAGAGAGAAGGGGAGCAGAACTTTTTCGGCGCTATGTACTTGGAAATGGCTGAGCCCGTCCAATCTCTGATGACCGTTAAAAGTCTGGCAGGTGCAGTAGTAGAAGCCAGCAAATCTATGAAATACCAAGGACTCTTTTTAGAAAAAGAAAGCAGTCATTTGGGCGAATTTTACAACAAAAACAAGGCTAATCAGCTGACAGATGAGGAATTCCAGCTCCTACTGGACTACAATGCCCATCTTTACAAGAAAGCAGCTGAGAAGATTTTAGAAGGCCATTTCGCCATTAACCCTTATACTGAAAATGGCAGAAGTATTGCACCGTATGTTCAGCAACATCAAGCCATCACAGGTTTTGAAGCCAATTACCACTTGGGTCAAGCCCGTTTCCTAGAGAAGTTAGACCTAGCTGATGGCAAGCGCCTTATCGGAGAGAAACTCAAGCAAGCTTGGTTTGAAAAAATAAGAGAGGAGTTGAATCGATGAAGCCTATTCCCTTTTTAACTGAGGAGGAAATTCAAAAACTGCAAGAAGCAGAAGCGCATTCGAGCAAGGAACAAAAGAAAACTGCCGAGCAAATCGAAGCTATCTACACTTCTGGCCAGAATATCCTGGTTTCAGCATCGGCTGGTTCTGGGAAGACTTTTGTCATGGCAGAGCGCATTCTAGATCAATTGGCGCGTGGTGTCGAAATTTCTCAACTCTTTATCTCAACCTTTACCGTTAAGGCTGCCACAGAGCTTAAAGAACGTTTAGAGAAAAAAATCAGCAAGCAAATCCAAGAAACGGATGATGTCGAGCTCAAACAACACCTGGGTCGCCAGTTGGCAGAACTACCCAACGCTGCCATCGGTACCATGGACTCTTTTACACAAAAATTCCTTGGTAAACACGGTTATCTGCTTGATATTGCGCCTAATTTCCGTATTTTACAAAATCAAAGCGAGCAACTCCTTCTAAAAAACGAAGTCTTTCATGAGGTCTTTGAAGCCCATTACCAAGGTAAACAGAAAGAGACCTTTAGTCATTTGCTGAAAAACTTTGCTGGACGTGGAAAAGATGAACGGGGGCTACGCCAGCAAGTCTATAAAATCTATGACTTTCTCCAATCCACCAGCAACCCTCAAAAGTGGCTGAGTGAATCTTTCCTCAAAGGCTTTGAAAAAGCTGATTTTACCAGTGAAAAAGAAAGACTGACTGAGCAAATCAAACAAGCCCTTTGGGACTTGGAAAGTTTCTTCCGTTATCATCTAGATAATGACGCCAAGGAGTTTCCCAAGGCTGCCTATTTAGAAAATGTCCAGTTAGTTCTGGATGAAATTGGCTCCCTAAATCAGGAGTCCGATAGCCTGGCTTATCAAGCAGTGCTTGCGCGTGTTGTCGCCATTTCAAAAGAGAAAAACGGCCGAGCCCTGACTAATGCGAGTCGTAAGGCTGATTTGAAGCCACTGGCCGATGCCTACAACGAAGAAAGAAAGACCCAGTTTGCTAAACTAGGACAACTATCAGACCAGATAACGATTCTCGACTATCAAGAACGTTACCATGGAGATACATGGAAACTAGCTAAGACTTTCCAAACCTTCATGAGCGATTTTGTGGAAGCTTATCATCAGCGTAAACGTCAGGAAAATGCCTTTGAATTCGCTGATATTAGCCATTACACCATTGAGATTTTAGAGAATTTCCCGCAAGTTCGTGAGGCTTATCAGGATCGCTTCCATGAAGTCATGGTCGATGAGTATCAGGATACCAACCATATTCAAGAACGGATGCTGGAATTGCTGTCTAATGGCTACAATCGCTTTATGGTGGGGGATATCAAGCAATCCATCTACCGTTTCCGCCAGGCAGATCCCCAGATTTTCAATGAAAAATTCCAACGCTATGCGCAAAATCCCCAAGAAGGGAAGCTGATTCTCCTCAAGGAAAATTTCCGTAGCAGTTCAGAAGTGCTGTCAGCAACTAATGATGTTTTTGCACGTCTCATGGACCAAGAGGTCGGCGAAATCAACTATGATAACATGCACCAGCTTGTTTTTGCCAATAGCAAACTAACTCCTAATCCAGACAACAAGGCAGAATTTCTCCTCTATGATAAGGACGACACAAGTGAGGAAGAAGAGAGGCAGGCAGAAACGAAACTAACAGGTGAAATGCGCTTAGTTATCAAGGAGATTCTGAAACTTCATCAGGAGAAAGGTGTTTCCTTTAAAGAAATTGCCCTTTTGACCTCCAGCCGCAGTCGTAATGACCAGATTCTTCTTGCCCTGTCTGAGTATGGGATACCTGTCAAAACCGACGGCGAACAAAACAATTATCTTCAATCCTTAGAAGTACAAGTCATGCTGGACACCCTTCGCGTCATTCACAATCCCCTGCAAGACTATGCCTTAGTTGCCCTTATGAAGTCTCCAATGTTTGGATTTGACGAAGACGAGTTAGCACGTTTGTCCCTTCAGAAAGCAGAAGATAAAGTCCAAGAAAATCTCTATGAAAAACTGGTCAATGCTCAAATACAGGCAACAAGCCAGAAAAACTTAATTCATACTGATTTAGCTGAGAAACTAAATCAATTCATGGATATCTTGGCTTCTTGGCGCTTATATGCCAAAACTCACTCCCTCTATGACTTGATTTGGAAGATTTATAATGACCGTTTTTACTATGATTATGTTGGAGCCTTGCCAAATGGTCCTGCTAGGCAGGCTAATCTCTATGCCCTAGCACTGCGTGCTGATCAATTTGAAAAGAGCAATTTCAAAGGTTTGTCGCGTTTTATTCGTATGATTGACCAAGTTTTAGAAGCCCAGCACGATCTTGCAAGCGTGGCAGTCGCACCGCCAAAGGATGCTGTAGAACTCATGACCATCCACAAGAGTAAAGGGCTGGAGTTTCCTTACGTCTTTATCCTCAATATGGATCAAGATTTCAACAAGCAAGACTCCATGTCAGAAGTCATTCTCAGTCGTAAAAATGGACTAGGTGTCAAGTATATTGCCAAGATGGAGACAGGAGCAGTGGAAGATTACTATCCTAAAACCATCAAGCTCTCTATTCCTAGCCTGACCTATAGACAGAACGAAGAGGAATTACAGCTGGCAAGCTATTCAGAGCAGATGCGTCTCCTCTACGTTGCCATGACGCGGGCTGAGAAAAAGCTCTACCTTGTCGGTAAGGGCTCTCGCGAAAAGTTGGAAGCCAAGGAATACCCAGCAGCTAAAAATGGAAAACTAAATAGCAATACTAGACTTCAAGCAAGAAATTTCCAAGATTGGATTTGGGCTATCAGTAAAGTGTTTGCAAAGGATCATCTCAACTTTAGCTATCGATTCGTTGGTGAAGATCAGCTGACTAAAGAAGCTATCGGCGAGTTGGAAAACAAAAGTCCTCTCCAAGATAGCTCCCAAGCAGATAATCGTCAGTCAGAAACCATTAAAGAAGCTCTTGAAATGCTGAAAGAAGTGGAAGTTTATAATACTCTTCACCGTGCAGCCATTGAACTTCCTAGTGTTCAGACCCCAAGTCAAATTAAGAAATTCTACGAACCGGTTATGGATATGGAGGGGGTCGAGATTGCAGGTCAAGGCCAGTCAGTAGACAAGAAAATCAACTTTGATTTGCCAGATTTTTCAACCAAAGAAAAGGTAACAGGAGCTGAGATTGGGAGTGCCACCCACGAACTCATGCAGAGAATGGATCTCAGCCAGCAACCAACCCTGGCTAGCCTGACAGAAACTCTCCAACAAGTTCAAACCAGCCTAGCTGTTAGAGACAAGATCAATCTTGCTAAAATTCTTGCATTCTTTGACACAGCACTCGGTCAGGAAATTCTCTCTAATACCAACCATCTTTATCGCGAGCAACCTTTCTCCATGCTCAAACGAGACCAAAAGAGTCAGGAAGACTTTGTTGTCCGTGGTATCCTTGATGGCTATCTGCTTTACGAGGACAGAATTGTTCTGTTCGACTATAAGACAGACCGCTATGATGAACCAAGTCAACTCATAGACCGTTATTGTGGTCAGTTAGCCCTATACGGAGAGGCTTTATCTCGAGCCTATTCGATTGAAAATATTGAGAAATACTTGATTTTACTCGGTAAAGATGAAGTTCAAGTTGTAAAAGTATAATCTAGAAAGGAGACCTCATGACACTTCCAGTTAGAAAATCCCTGCATGATGCAGTTTTACAGGCTTCAAAAGCTGATACTTGGGAACAAGCTACCAAGGAATGGAATGAAGTTTCCTTGATTTTTAACGGTATCGGCCGTAGCAATTGTGTCTGTGGGAATGCTATCAAATACGCTTACGAACTCTTTAACGGTGTCACAGGTCAACGCCTCTTTCCGATCGGTAGCGATTGTGTTCGGCATTTTCATCGATTAAGCCTTGACCAGCAACTGGAAGAGGAAGAAAAACTACTCAGAAAAGTTGAAAATCTGACCAGAAAAGCTAAGAAAAAGGAAAAAATCAAGGTCAATAAAAGTGACTTTGACGAGCGACTTCTAAAATGGCTCTGGGAAAAAGGTGTTTTCAAGCCTAATCGCGGCAATCAATTTGCGCCTGAGAGAGACTACCAACTCTTCCTAGAAGTCTTTCAAGGAGGAAGTTGGACCAAGGCAGAGCCTAAGAAGAAGGCTCGCATGGAAGAAGTCCTTGAAAAATGCATCAAGCCCTTTTTACTTGGAAAGCCGGATGACCAACTCTACCTTGTCAAGTTAGGCAAGGAGAAAATTGATTACGAACAAGAACTCCGTATCCAGGCAGAGAAAGAGCGCAAGAAGAGGGATAAAATCGCCAAGCAGTATGCAGACAATCTAGTCCTAGCCATGGGACCAGCAGAGCGTGCTTATCAGGATTACTTTGGCTTTACAGAGACACTGACTCAAGAAGAACGCAAGTGGGAAAAAATCCTTTTTGGAAAAAATAGAACTGAACGCTCTATTAAGGCCAAACAATACCAAAAAGAGTTGGAAAAAGACCAACGAATTGCGAGTCAGGATCCAATTGAAAGAAAGCAGAAGCAGACTTGGCTCCTCAATTCCTATTTCCGTGAGCTTCCTGAAGAAAAAGCTCGATTTGTTCGGCTCTTATTAGAATATCGGAAAAATAGAGAAGTTCCCTTTTCAACTGAATGTCTGTCAGACCATCTGCTCGACTTTTTCTATAAAATGAAAGCCTTTGAGTTTGAAATCGCACCAG